>PFAJ01000023.1:0-21916 GCA_002773695.1 Candidatus Doudnabacteria bacterium CG10_big_fil_rev_8_21_14_0_10_41_10
ACGTAGACTCGCTAGGTTTCGCTAAAATGCTTGTTTTTGCCTCGAACTTGGATCAATCCCGTAAGTCCTATAATCATTATTTCGGTCTGGTTTAGTTTGTGCTATACTTGGGAACTTATTTAAATAATGATCCCTGTGGCAAGCCGCAGGGTATTCAGCTAGAAATAATAAATTATGCCAAGAGGTTCATTAGAATCAATTCAACCAATGGAGGGCCACTGCACTTGTGACGATACGGGGCAGTGTCAGTATTGTCGAGCGCAACAACAAAGATTGGCGACTATGATTTCTGGCACAGGTGAAAGACTGGTTGCCGGAGAAGAAATTTTAAAAGATCACACAGACGAGTCTGATTTTTTTTCGCTTTCTGAGCAAGATTTGCGCATTTATGAGTTTGGACAAGAAGAACTTAAAAGAATAAAAGCAAAGGTAAATAACTGGAAATTCTTCGCGGATCAGGCGAGTAAATACCAAATACCCGAGCTGGATGCTATTTTGGCAAAAAAGGGAGACCAGAGGGATTTAATAAAAGTTCAAAAGTTACGAGATGAATTAAGCGGTGCTATTGCTGACAGTTTTTAGTCAATAGGAATCTTAACAAGATAAAATTGAGCAAAAACGGAGATTTTGATATAATAATGAGGCCAAAGTGGCTTTTTTAATTTTCAATGAATTTTTTTGTTTTTGCGCTTGTCATTGCGAGTGACAGCGAAACAATCTCAAGATAAAACAAGATTGTTTCGTAATCCGTTTAAAGCTGACTCCCCGCAATGACGGAGTGTTTATAAGCACTATGAAACTGAAAAACTCAATCAATTTGTTATTCTTCGGACCGCAAGGGTCCGGCAAAGGGACTCAGACAGAGTTACTCGCAAAAAAGTTCGGGTTTTTGCATGTTTCTTCCGGAAACACTCTTCGTTCAATCGCGAAAACCAAAACTCCGCTGGGGCGTTATTTAAAACATCAATTATCAAATGGATCGTTGACACCAATCGATAAGCTGATGGAAGTTTTTGAAGCTTATATGAAACGGACGCCAAAGACCAAAAATATTTTATTCGACGGTTATGCCAGACAAATTACCGAGACCAGAATATTTTTACGCAAGCTAAAAAAATTTGGACGGCAGATTGATCTCGCGGTTTTAATCGACATTTCTCCGATTGAAAGTGTAAAACGTTTGGGTAAAAGAGGGGTTTGCGATAAATGCGGGAAAAATATAATTTTGGGCGGAAAGTTAAAAGTAGGAGGAAAGTGTCCGGCATGTTCCGGAAAAATTATTCAACGAAAAGACGATACTCCGGCAGGGATTCGAAAACGGTTGTCGCTCTATCGAAAGCGAACTTTACCGGTTGTTAATTTTTTCAAATCCCACGGAAAGATTGTACGGATAAACGGCGAGCAAAGCGTTGAGGCTGTGCATCGTGATGTTGTTAAAGTAATCAAAAAAAGGGGATTAATTTGATCAGACCCCTCCTCACCTCCCTTTGTAATGGGGCGGAAAAACTTGATGATAAATATATATTCCGAAAAAGAAATTGAAGAGTTATTGGAAAGCGGTAAAATCTTATCGTTAGTTTTGCGTGCGGTCGCCAAAATGGTCAAGCCGGGCGTAACGACAAAAGAATTGGATGTGGCAGCGGAGAAACAAATCCGGGCGGCGGGCGGCGCGCCTGCTTTTTTGAATTATCATGAAGGGAATATGAAACCATACCCAGCCAGTCTTTGTACTTCAATAAATGACGAATTAGTCCATTGCGTGCCGTATGTTAACCGGAAAATAAAAGAATGCGATATCGTCAGTTTGGACCTGGGAGTGAAATATAAAAATATGAATACCGATATGGCGTTGACTGTCGCGGTTGGGGAAGTTTCGAAAGAGGTTGTACAAATGTTAAAAGTAACTGAGCAGAGTTTGCAAAAAGGCATTGAAGCGGTAAAACCGGGAAATACGGTTGGTGATATTGGTCATGCGGTTGAAAGTTTTGTAAAAGAATATAAATTTGGAATTATTCGCGATTTGGTCGGACACGGGGTTGGTAAAAATGTTCACGAAGAACCAAGGGTTCCTAACTACGGAAAAGCGGGGACCGGAGTTGCGCTGAAACCGGGGATGGTTATAGCTATTGAGCCGATGTTGACCTTGGGTGGGGAGAAAATAAAATTGTTACCTGACGGTTTTGGGATAACCACGGCAGATGGCTCATTGTCCGCGCATTTTGAAAAAACTGTCGCGGTGACAGATAGTGGATACAAAATTATAACTCCATAAAAATCGTTAGTTAAAAAAATCCAATCAAAATTAATAATTGGATTTCAGTTAAGAGAGAAACCCTCCAGTATGATTGCTGCCTTATCGGCCGTCGGCCAAGTTTTTGCCAAAAATAGATACGGTGTCCAGCTTCTATTTCGCCTCCAGTAATGCGTAAGGCCCTCGTCCTCACGGAAGTTTTGGGCGATCACGAATTCGCCGGGTTTACTTTCTTTAAACATAAAATCGCGATCCGTCAGCTTGTTTGGTCATTATTCCTCGTTTCTTATTGTTTTATCTTAAAATTATAGTGTTTTTGTAAAAACTGGTCAATCCGGATAATTTTATGTTATAATAAACTAAATATAATCACTACGGTTTTCGGAGAGGAAAAAGAGACGTCAAATTTCGACCCTCTCTCTCGCGGTGGGGATAAAGAAATAAAGAATTCTTATGCCGAAACAAAAAGAATCAAAATCATCAAAAAAATCACCAAAAGTGGAGACCTCCCCTCCTTCCATGGATGCCGATATTGTTGAAGAGGACCTTACAAACCCGGTCGAGGGGGGAAGGGAAAAATTTAACGACTCTTTAGTATCTGAGTTGAAAACTGAACAGGAAAGACGTCGTGTAAAGTCGTCCGTTTTGGTGTTAACAGTGATGGTCAGTATGGTGATAGGGCTTGCATCCGGTTTGGTCGGAGCGGTATATTTACCAGATTTTTTGGGGATAAGTATTGGTGGCGACTCGTTTGCTTTGGAACAAAAAACAATAATTTTAAATGAGGAATCCGCAGTTATTGAAGTCGTTGAAAAAGCTAATCCAGCGGTAGTTTCGATTATTATCAATAAAGATCTTCCAATCATGGAAGAATTTTTCTCTAGTCCGTTCGATGATGGCGATTTTTTCTTTAGCCCATTTAATTTCGAGGTTCCATCTGATAAGTTTCAACAAAAACAAGTTGGGGCAGGTACCGGTTTTATAGTCAGCGGTGACGGGATGATTGTGACCAGTCGTCACGTGGTTGATGATGAAGATGCCGAGTACACAGTTATTTTGAACGACGGAACGAGATATTCCGCGGAAGTATTAGCAAAAGATCCTTTGAATGATTTGGCTATCGTTAAAATTGAAGCTAAAGATTTAAAAACTTTAAGTTTCGCGGATAGTGACAGTGTAAAATTGGGTCAGCAAGTTATCGCAATCGGAAACACTTTGGGGGAGTTAAGTAATACTGTTACGACAGGTGTGGTTTCAGGGATTAGCCGAACTATTTCGACGGTTGGCGGATTGGGTAGCGTTCAGCAGCTTGATCAGGTTATTCAAACTGATGCCGCTATCAACCCTGGAAATTCCGGCGGGCCTTTGCTAAATTTGGCCGGGCTAGTTATTGGAGTGAATACCGCGATTGATCAGTCAGGTCAGTTGATAGGTTTTGCGATTCCTTCAAACGAGGCTACAAAAGTGGTGTCGGATGTAAAAGAGCATGGCCGAGTTTTAAGGCCTTTCCTTGGTATTCGATACATTCTTATTAATAACGATTTTGCTTCGGCCAACGAATTAAAATCGGATTATGGCGCATTGCTGGTTGCCGGTGACACAGAGGACGAGCCCGCAGTAACCCTTGGTAGCCCCGCGGAAAAGGCCGGGCTTTTGGAGGGAGATATTATTTTGGAGATAAATGGAAAAAAAATTAACGAGGATAGTTCATTGCTGAAGAGTTTACGTATGTATAAACCGGGGGACGAGGTTGTGTTGCGAGTGCTTTCCGGTGATGAAGAAAGAGATGTTTTATTGACTTTAGGTGAAAGGGAGTAGGAGAATTTTAAAATATAAGATTCAAAAAATGATCTAATTGTCATTCTGAATAAAGCGAAGAATGTCCGGCACAGGCGACTAACATACCGGAGCTGTTTATAAAGATTTTTCTCTGCTTAGGCAGGTGGGTCAGGATAACAAAGAGAAGTTTCATCAGTTTTGATTAAATGTTAATTTATGCCTCGGATATTAGCGCTTGATTGGGGAAGTAGGAGAATTGGAGTGTCGATTTCTGACGAATTAAAAATATTTGCGCAGACCCCGATTTCTCCCTTACAAAACAATAATCAAGTTTTTAAAAATTTGGAAAGATTGGTTATAGAATACGAGATTGAAAAAGTTTTGCTTGGATTGCCGAAAAGTATGTCCGGAGAAAAAAACGCGTCTTATGAAAAGGTTGAAGACTTTGGCGAACGGCTGTACGAAAAACTCGGTTTACGCGCCGAATTTCTTGACGAGAGGCTTAGCACGGTTGAAGCGCGGAAAAGTCTGCAAATTCAGGGGTTGTCGGCTCGACAACAAAAAGATTTAATCGATAATCGAGTGGCGCAGCTTTTACTCCAACAATATCTGGATAGAAACTATAAATCGGACACAAATATCGAAGAAATAAATGAATAATAAGATAGTACTGTTTATCATAGTTATTGTAGTCGCTGGCGGACTGGGGGCGTATCTTTTGTCTTCTTCGGATAATGAAAACGATAATATTGAGTCCGAGGTAATGTCTCAGAAAATCGAGTGGAGGCAATACACAAATGATTTTTACGGGTACACGGTTAGTTATCCCGGCAGTTGGGTGCTGGAGAGCAACAGCTCAAATGGAGACTCTATAACATTTTTTGATTCGTCTGATTTTAGGGAGGAGTTAACAATTGCCGTAGCTGATCCGGAAGTGGAGACAATAATCCGTGAGACGCTCTCTATTACAAAAGAAACTGAAATTGAAGTGGCCGGATATAAAACCGTAAAAATGACGGGGAAAGAATCGGAGGGTGGAGACATTACCAATATTGTGATTTTAAGATTATCAGAGCGATTGTTTTATATTGTTGGTCCGACGGTTAAATTTGACGAAATTGTATCGACTTTTAAATTTAATAATTAATTTTTTAAACCATGAACAAAGAAATTTTTCCAAGTTCAATGAGGATGCTTTTATGGGTCATCGCTATCGCGGTTATCTCCATGATTGCTTTGACCGGCTATATCGCCGTACAAGTGGAAGAGATAGATCAAGAGGTTTACGATCTGAGACAACAGATATAATTTCTTTATATTCGGAAGTTAAAAGTAAGAAGCATTATTAATGTCTGAGTTTCGTCAGGACATTGTCACTAAAGAGTGGGTGTTGGTTGCGTCTTTAAGGAGTGGTCGACCCCACGAGTTTTCTAAATCAAAAGCAATACCGGAAGGACTCCCCGAGTCTGATCCGAAATGCGTTTTTTGTGTTGGTAATGAAAGTAAAACTCCCCCTGAAATATTACGTTTGCCTAAAAATGACAATTGGCAAGTTAGAGTCGTTCCAAATAAATTTGGGCTTTTGGAGCTCAACCAGGCTAAGACTTTCAGAAATTTTTATGTTTCCCTCCCTGGCATCGGATCCCATGAAGTCGTTTTAACGCGTGCTCACAACCAGCCAACCGCGCTAAAATCAGTAGAACTTATTGATCAGGTTTTAGAAGTTTACATCAAACGCATAAACGATTTAAAAAAATATAATACCGTAAAATACGTTCATATTATTCAAAATCACGGTAAGTTGGCAGGGGCATCGTTAATCCACCCACATTCGCAAATTTTTGCGATGCCTTTTTTAGGACCGCACCTGCAAGAAGAATTACGCGGCGCAAATGGCCATTACCAAGTCTTTGATAAATGCATTTATTGCGACATCATTGCTTATGAGCTTACCAGGAAAGCAAGGATCGTTTTAGAAACCAGAAATTTTCTTGTTATTTGTCCATACGAAAGCAAAATGCCGTATCAGATGAGGATTATGCCGAAAAAACACCAGGCCAATTTTAATGAAATTTCCATTGAAGACCGGAAAGAATTAGCCGCAGTTATAAAATCGATTCTCTCGAAACTTTATTACAAACTTAATAATCCGGCTTATAATTATTATATTCATTCTATGCCGTTTCGGCGGAGTAAAAACGTATCGCATAATGAAAAAGCTTACCATTGGCATATGGTAATAATGCCGCGGATTAATATTTGGGCGGGTTTGGAACTCGGGACAGAAATTTATGTCAATGTTATGCCACCGGAAGAAGCGGCAGAGTATTTACGAGGAGAATAGTGTTAAAGGCGAGATAGTGGGTAGATGTTTTTTAGATTTTTTGATCGAGAAGAGTTCATTATAAAAGAATTGTGAATCTTTAATTTGTATATTCGTAAAGATTAGCATTTCGTAAACGTAAGTAACCTGTAAAGCTATGAAGAAATATCTTGTTGCAAACTGGAAAATGAACCCGGTAGATCTGCAGGAAGCAGAGAATATTTTGAGCGGTTATCTGGAAATAAATCTACAGAGCGATATAGAGTTAGTGGTTTGTCCGCCCAGAATTTTTTTAAGAAATCTGATAGAAAAATCCGGTGGAAAATTTTTTTGGGGGACACAAAATTGTTTTTGGGAAGATATAGGAGCTTATACAGGCGAAGTTTCTGTTTTGCAGGTAAAGAAATTGGGCGCAAAGTATGTGATAGTTGGTCATTCAGAAAGACGAGAATTTTTAGGTGAGACAGATGAAATGGTAAACAAAAAAATTAAGGCTGTATTTCTTCAAAAATTAGTTCCAATTTTATGTATCGGCGGAGGAAAAGAAGCAAAAAATAAAAAAGCAGATGCCTTAAAAATTGTAAAAGGACAATTGTTTTCGGCATTGCATAGTCTCCCGGCAAGAACTATAAAAAATCAAGAATTTCTAGTCACATATGAGCCACCATGGGCGCTAAGTACTGTTAGCGGTAATCAATCGGCCCCAGCTAAAAAAGTCGCGGAGGTCTCATATTTTATTTTCAAGCTACTCACAAAGACTTATGGTCACCAGGTCGGAAAACAGATTCCAATTTTGTATGGCGGAAGCGTTAATGCTGAAAATATTCAAAAGTTTTCAAAAAAATTGAATCTGGCCGGATTTTTAGTTGGCGGTGCCAGTCTTAATCCAAAAGAGTTTGCCAAAATGGTAGATTTAATGGAATAATAATTTAAAAAGTCTTTTAGAATTAATAAATAACGGGCCCTAAAGTTTTCCGCAGAGGTGTTCTGCCGGAAATAATAAAAATATGATTTTTCTTGCGTCAGACCATATTGGTTTTGAATATAAAGAAAAAATTCAGGATTATTTATTGAATAAAGGATATAAAGTTAAAAACCTCGGACCGAAAAATGATAAAGTTGTTAATTTTTCGGAATATGCCCTACTGGTTGCAAAAAATGTCGTGGCAGATCCTTATAATCGTGGGATTTTGGTTTCGGGGACAGGACAGGGAATGTGCATTGCGGCAAATAAAGTTAAAGGGATATACGCGGCGCTGGTTTACGCGGAAGATGTCGCGGTAAAATCTCGGGAAGAAAATAATTCTAATGTTTTATGCTTACCTGCCCGACATTTGAGTGTCGAGGCGGTGAACGATATTGTCAGCGCTTGGCTCTCCACCTCTTTTTCTACAACAAAAGAAAGCCTTGAGCATATTAGTTTGATCAAAGAAATTGAAAATGAAAAATAATAAAAAATTTGACATGGTTACGATTGGGGACTGTGTGGTTGATCATTATATAGTCCCCCAAGAATATAAAGTCATAAGTGGGCAGGGGAGCAAAACCGGATGGTTGGGTCTCAAGTTTAAAAGAAAAACCCCAGTGACGGAATTTTCCATGTTTCCGGGTGGCAACGCGCTCAATACCGCGGTCGGTTTTCGCAGGCTGGGTTTGAAAACTTCTATAATTACTTCTTTGGGTTTACAAAAAGAAGCGGACTTGATTGTTGATCGGGTTATCGGGGAAAAGATTGACCCAAGTTTAATCAAGCGTGATAAAAACGATGAAGTCGATAAAGGAATAGTTTTTGTCACCGCCGGTGAACGAACCATAGTCAGTTACCACTGCAAAAAAAAATATCAGTTCCCCGGCAATTTTTCTACCAAATGGTTATATCTAACTTCTTTGGGAGCGGGTTTTGAAACAGTTTATAAATCCGTTATCGCTTACAAAAAAAAGAATAACGTAAAAATTGTTTACAACCCGGGAAGTAGGCAGTTGCGGGATTCGATCGGACAGGTTCGAAAAATGATTGGAAATGTCGAACTGGTTTTTGTTAATCTAGAAGAAGCGCAAAGAATAGTCGGGTCAAACAAAAAAACCCTCAAATTCCTTTTAGGAAAACTTCACAATTTGGGAGCGTTAAATGCAGTGATTACGGATGGACAAAAAGGCGCGTTTGCCTCTGACGGCTCAAATTATTATCGATTGCCAATATTTCCAATCAAGCGAGTGGACGCGACCGGCGCGGGTGACGCTTTTGCTTCCGGGTTCACCGCGGCTATGTCATATGGTTTACCGACAGAAGAAGCGTTGAAATGGGGATCGATTAACGCCGC
Organism: Candidatus Doudnabacteria bacterium CG10_big_fil_rev_8_21_14_0_10_41_10; assembly: GCA_002773695.1. Classification (GTDB taxonomy): domain Bacteria; phylum Patescibacteriota; class Doudnabacteria; order UBA920; family 2-01-FULL-50-11; genus 1-14-0-10-41-10. Next base: position 8,675 of record PFAJ01000023.1, read on the forward strand.
GCGCGAAATTAGTTTGATTGGCGTTCAGAATGGCTTATTGAAAAAAAATCAGTTGGTGAATATTTTGAAAAGAAATAAAAACTACAAGGCGAGAAAGTTTTAATAAATTATAAAAGGGAGTCTTTTGTATTAAAGTATCGAAAGACTTCATTTTTGTTATTTTTGGCCGAATACCCTGCGTTTGTCGTAGGGATCATTATACTACATAGGATACATTTTTTTGTAAAATGTCTAAAAACCTGTTATGATTTAATCAATATAAAGTCAATTAAGAAACAAAAATTATGGCTAAAGCTAGAGTTGCGATCAATGGTTTCGGCCGTATTGGCAGAGCTGCGTTTAAAATTGGTAATAACAGCAAAAGTATTGAATTCGTTGCGATAAATGATTTGTCCCCCGTGCCAACACTAGCACATCTTTTGAAATATGACTCTGTTTACGGTCGATACATTGGGAAGGTTGAGGCGGCAGATAATGCTTTGGTTGTAGATAAAAAGAAAATTCTGGTTTTTGCCGAGAATGATCCAAAAAAATTACAGTGGAAAAAATTGAAAGTTGATGTGGTTTTGGAGTGCACCGGGAAGTTCGTAAAAGACGGTGCCGCAAAAGTTCATATAGAAGCCGGCGCGAAACGTGTGATAGTGTCCGCTCCCGCAAAAGGGGAAGGGGATGTTAAAACTTTTCTTTTGGGAGTGAATGAAAAAGAATATAAACAACAGAAAGTTATTTCCAATGCTTCCTGCACGACCAACTGTGTTGCGCCGGTAGCTTTTGTTTTGCAGAAAAATTTTGGTATAGAAAAAGGGATGGTAACAACAGTACATGCTTACACCGGCGCGCAGAGTTTGGTTGATGGAAATAATAAAGATTTACGTCGCGCTCGCTCGGCGGCTATCAATATTATTCCGACTACTACCGGCGCGGCAATTGCTACCGGCGAAGTAGTTTCCGGGTTGGAAAATCGTTTTGATGGAATGGCGATACGCGTGCCGGTTGTAAACGGGTCCCTCTCAGATTTCACAGTTTTATTAAAGAGGAATACAACGGTTGAAGAATTAAATAAAGCTCTGGTAGAATATGCCAAGAAAAATAAAGAAGTTATGGAAGTAACCACAGACCCAATAGTTTCAACTGATATTATCGGCAACTCGCATTCGGCGATTGTTGATTTGTCGCTGACCAAGGTCGTTGGAGGGAATTTGGTAAAAGTTTTTGCCTGGTACGACAACGAATGGGGCTATGCCAATCGGCTGGTGGAAGAGATTGCGCTGGTAACATAGATAGTCTGTTTTTGGTCTCTATTGACTTTCTAAAAAATTTTAAAAAATTTATAAAATGGTTCCTATAGTTTCATACTCGCGAGTATGAAACTATAGACAGAAGATAGTTTGGCGGTTTGTTTGGTAAATTAAATTATATGGAACCTCAGAATCAAAATCCAATTTTTAAAGACGACCTAAAAGATCCGAAACATTTTTGGTTGTGGTTGGTGGTTTTGGTTTTGCTAGCGGTGGGTGCGAGTGGGTATTTTGCGTGGCGAAAGTACCGTACAGTAGACGAACCGGTTAACCCAGATAAATCGGATAATAATTATTCTTCGAGCGAAGTCGAGAAGTGGCAAACGTATCGCAATGAAGAATATGGGTTTGAGTTTAAATATCCATTAAAGGTTGTGAATGTAGACAAAAATGTAACTAGCCTAATCAAAGGTAATGAAATTGAATCATACGAAATAGAACTTCCAGAAGTATTTTGGTCAGATACTGTAAAACTTGGACTATCCTTTTCCGTATATACAGATAATGACTTTATTGCTTACAACTGGGATCAGGGTTGGGTTTTTTATGATGATTTGACTAATCAGTGGTATACAACAAATAATATAAAAATTTCATTTGATCTCACAAAATCATACCCAAAAACAGAGATTTACAATCCTGTCGGAACAACAAATACTCTAGATCAAAAAAATATTTATGAAAATTTTGGTTTTGGAGATGCAGGAGCAGGAGTAAGTTACTATTTAATTCACCAACCTGAACAAAATATAATTGTAGTTTTCAGCCAATCTCAAGAGGCACTAATATGGGAATGATTAACAAAAAAACAAATAGAGAAAAAGAAATACTTTTATACTAATTTTGACATTTTACTGGACCAAATCCTTTCCACTTTCAAATTCATCGAGCCGGTCTCGGCGGCAGAAGACCAACAAGTCTACGCGCAGGTGGTAACCCGGGCGTTTAATCCGCAAACTGGCGGAGAAGAGGAGTTTTCTACACCTTGCGATGTGCCGGACGGCTAGATGGTCTTGGGGACGATGACGGAAGAAAGATAGCTTTTATGTAACGGAAGGCTTTAGCCTTCCCCATCCTTATAAGAACTTGGAAACCTGAAGGTTTCCTTTACATTGAAAAATCAAATGAATTTACCTTCCCTCAAATCCGCAGACGTAAAAAATAAAACCGTGATGGTACGGGCGGATTTGGATGTGCCGGTTAAAAAAAATGAAATGGGAGAAAAACGCGTTAGCGATACTTTTCGGCTTGAAAAAATGTTGTCGACTGTAAAATGGCTGATGGATAAAGACGCAAAAATTATTTTGATAGGACATCTTAAACGGCCGCAGAGCTGGGATAAAAAATATTCCTTGCAACCGGTAGCTAAAAAAATCTCTGATCTTTTGGGTTTGAAATTTATAGTTATTGATGAAGAATCAAAAAAATTGCCTCACTATCCTTTACCTCATGTGTTTTTCTTCAAGCAAGATTTTCGAAAAATAAAACATCTGCTCTCGGAATTAAACCCCAAAGACATTGCTATTTTGGAAAATATTCGGTTTTATCCCGAGGAGGAAAAAACTTCTGAAAAATTTGCTGAAGAACTTTCCTCAATCGCCGAAATTTATGTGAACGAATCTTTTGCCACGGACTATCATGATAACCAAGTCTCGATAGTAAAAATTCCCGAACATTTACCGAGTTTTGCCGGCCTGCTTTTGGAAAAAGAAATTAAAGTTTTAACGAAAGTTTTAGAACGTCCAAAAAAACCTTATGTTTTAATGATTGGCGGGATAAAATTGTCAGAAAAATTCGAAGGACTAAAGGGGATTTTGGACCGATGTGACTATGCTTTGTTGGGTGGGGGAATCGCAACTTTATTTTTCGCGAGCAGAGGGTACGAAGTTGGCACATCAGTGATGGAAAAAAGTAAGGTGACAGACGCAAAAGAATTTTTAAGAAATTATAAAGAAAAAATAATATTGCCTGACGATTTAGTTGTTGCGTCTTCTCCGGTAGCTCATGAGTCTATCACAGTTGTTAGTCCTGATAATGTGAACCCGGAACAAATGATTTTAGATGTTGGCCCTGAAACAATAGGGAAATACTCCGAATACATCAAATCGGCAAAGACCTTGTTGTGGTCTGGTCCAATGGGGCTTTTTGAAAATCCTCACTTCGCGCACGGGACAAAAGCGTTGGGACGACTGTTTGCTTCGCGTTCTTCGGGGGCGGCATATGGTGTCGCTGGCGGCGGAGATACACTGGACGCGATAAAGATGATAAATGTCGGGGAGTATATCGATCATTTATCTGTCGGGGGAAGCGCGATGTTGCAGTTTTTGGCAGGGAAGCCCTTACCTGGGATAGAAGCGTTGAAAAAATAGCATCAAGTATCTAGTATTAAATATCAAGCATAAATGCCAACAGGAAACCGAATAAAAAAAATATCGGCTTTAGAAATTTTAGACTCCCGTGGTATCCCAACGGTGGGGGTTAAGGTTGAGCTAAAAAATGGAATCAAAGGCTCGGCCCAGGTTCCTTCCGGGACTTCGTCTGGAAAGTTTGAAGTGTTTGAACTCCGTGATGGAGATAAAAAAAGATACAACGGAAAAGGAGTTTTGAAAGCGGTTAAAAATGTTACCACAGTGTTGGGGCCAAAATTGAAAGGAATGAATGTTTCAGATCAGACTGCAATAGACAAAAAAATGTTGCAACTTGACGGAACAAAGAACAAATCCAAACTTGGCGCCAACGCGATTTTGGGAGTTTCAATTGCCTGTAGCCGGGCGGCGGCGTATAGCGCCAAAACGCCTTTGTATAAATATTTGAGAGCACTTTATGGTTTGAAATCAAAAACTTATAGTTTACCTCAGCCAATGTTTAATTTATTAAATGGCGGCGCGCATGCGGAATCTGGAATGGATGTGCAGGAATTTATGTTTATTCCGCGCGGAAAAACTTTCGCAGAATCTTTACGGTTTGCATCAGATACTTTTTTCGCGCTGAAAAAATTACTGCAGTTTGGGAAATTTTCTACCGGGGTTGGGGCAGAAGGCGGGTTCGCGCCGAATTTACAAAATAGTAAACAGGCGATTGAGATATTGTTAGAAGCGACGCGACAAGCAAAAATTCCAACCCGTTTAGTTGGCATAGGTTTAGATATTGCCGCTTCGGAGTTTTATGACAAGCAATCGAACAGTTATGTGATGTCGCGTGAAAAGGCGATTTTTTCTCGGGAGCGACTGATCGCTTGGTACGCGGAATTGATTAATAATTTTCCAATTATTTTAATTGAAGACGGATTACATGAAGATGACTGGGAAGGATGGATGAAATTGAATAGTAGACTTGGAAATAAAGTAAAAATTGTGGGAGATGATTTTATCGTGACTAATTCCAAACGACTACAAGAAGCGATTGACAAAAAGGCGTTAAATTCTTTGATCATAAAACCAAACCAGATAGGGACGGTTACAGAAACATTTGAAACAATTCGGCTGGCGCAGAAAAATAAAATCGCCACAGTAATTTCTCATCGATCCGGAGGAGTAAATGATTCATTTATTGCCGACTTGGCGGTTTCAGTAAATTCTGAATTTATAAAAAGCGGATCGGTTAGCCGGGGTGAGCGAGTGGCAAAATATAATCGACTTTTGGAAATTGAAAACCAATTAAATAAACGATAGATAATGCCCCAAAAGCAGGAATTAACTCCAAATCAAAATCCCAACAAGGCCCTGCCGATAATTGTGGTGGCCGTTTTGGTTGTTGCTGCTTTAGCTGTTGGTTACTTGTTTTTTGGAGAATTTACTTTATTTTTTGCTGGTTTAAATGATCCGGATCGAGAAGAATTGTATAATCGCGATCCAAATAATCTGATTGATGAGATAGAAAAATGGCAAACCTACCGCAACGAGGAGTATGGTTTTGAGTTTAAGTATCCGTCGGAATTAGGTTTAAGCGAAAACGGCGAGGAGGTTATATTGAACCATAACATCCCCTATGAAAATTATGGAGCTTGCGATATGGCTCCGACGGAGGAAAAGCAGGATTTTTTAACCGATTTTAACCTGACTATTCGGCTGTACAATGATTTTTTGACGGAAACCGTACGGACACAGTCGCCTTATATATCCGAAGAATATTTTAAAAACGCTTACTTGGTTATTACCCCGGGTTTCATAGATGAATTTAATGTCGGTTCATGGCATGGTTTTTCAATTTACGAAGGAGCAGAAGGCTGTGGCCATACAATTTATTATTTGCCTTTGGCTCCAAAAAGAACTTTGGTAGTAAAAAAAGATCAGATACAGGCACTTTCCGGGGTTATCTCGTTGTGGGCGAGGGAAGAAATTTTAAAAGTTTCAGGTGTCATTCCTCCAGAACAGTCAGAGAAACGTTTTGACCAAATCCTTTCCACCTTTAGATTTATTGAATAGTTTATTTACCCCTCATGTCGGGGAGAAGAAAAATTAATGGATAATCAAATTAAACGAAATTTAGTCGTATTGACAGTTCTTGATGGTTGGGGGATAGCGCCACCCGGTCCTGGCAATGTGATAAGTCTTGCAAAAGTTCCAAATTTTGATAATTTTTTAAAAAATTATCCTAACAGTAGACTTACCGCGTCTGGAAAAGACGTTGGGTTAAAAGAAAACGAGCCGGGCAATTCGGAAGCCGGGCATGAAAACATGGGCGCTGGAAGAACCGTGTTACAGGATAAAATCGAAATTACCAAGAGTATTCTAGATGGAACTTTTTTTAAAAACGCGGCGTTTGTCGAGGCGTTAAATCATGCTAAAAAATACGAAAGCAAAATTCATTTGATGGGGCTTTTGTCTGACGAGCGGTCTGGCCACGCGGAACCAGAGCATTTGGAGGCGTTGTTAGTTATGTTGAAACAGGCAAATTTCAATAATGTCTATTTACATTTATTCACTGATGGACGTGACACCCCACCAAAATCGGCAGAAAAGTTTTTAAAACGATTACATTTGACCATCAGCAGTTTAGGAGTTGGGAAGGTTGCTACAATATCGGGTCGATATTATGGAATGGATCGAGCGCACAACTATCAACGACTTGAAAAGTCTTATAACGCGATTGTTCACGGAAAAGGAAAGACCGCTGTCAATGAGTACCAGGCGGTGAAACAAGCTTATGAGCGGGGTGAAACGGATGAATTTATCACTCCGACCGTGATTCCTCACAAGGATAAAAAAGGAGTGAAGAAGCCGGTCACCGTGGGAGATGATGACGCTATGATATTTTTTAACTTACGGTCGGATAGAGCTCGGCAAATGACCAAAGCATTTGTGCAGCCGGAACTTTTAAAAAATGGTTCAGATGGCATAACGAATGGTTTTAAGGAGTTTAAAAATTTATTTTTCGTTTCCATGACAGAATTCGGCACGGATTTGCCTGTAATCATTGCCTACCCGACACGCAAAGTTTTTAATAATTTGCCGCAATATTTGGAAAAACAAAGCAATGTCCATCAGTTGTATATTTCCGAATCTGAAAAATTCGCGCACGTTAGCTATTTTTTTCACGGGAATTACGCCAAACTTTTGAGAAATGAAAAAAAAATCCGAATTGATTCAAAAAATGTCGCGACTTTCGATTTGGCTCCGGAGATGAGCGCAAATGAAATTGTAGATACTTTGGTTATGCATTTAAGACAAAAATTATATAATTTTTGTCTTGTTAATTTTCCTAACGCTGACATGTTGGGTCATACGGGAGATATTAAAAGCGCTGTAAAAGGCGTGGAAGTTATCGATAGCGCTTTAGAGAAAATTTATGAGCAAGTAAAGTCACAGAACGGTTCCATGATAATAACCGCCGACCATGGAAACGTGGAAGAGATGATCGACCTGGTAACCAAAGAACCAACCCATGAACACTCGCGAAACCTTATTCCGTTTATTGTCGTGGACGAAAAATTGAAAGAGCAAAAAGTTTCCTTGCGAGATGGGAGCTTGCGAGATGTCGCCCCGACAGTTTTGGATTTAATGCAAATAAAAAAACCCGACGAGATGCTGGGAATAAGTTTGTTAAAAAAATAACCATCCCTGCGGCAAGTCGCAGAGGTATTCTGCCAGAAATAATAAAATGGACAATCAAAACCCGCAATTTAAAAAAGTATTATTGGTGATTTTGGACGGTTTCGGCGTAGCCTCTGATTCATTTGCAAATGCTATAACGCACGCCGGAATGAAGAATTTTGGGCTTTTCGTGAATTATTATCCGTCACTCACACTGCAAGCCGCCGGGCCAAATGTTGGTCTGGGGTGGGATGATCCCGGGAATTCAGAGGTTGGGCACACTTGTTTGGGAGCGGGGCGGATAATTTTACAGGATATGCCACGAATTGATCAGAGTATCGCAGATGGGATTTTTTACCAAAACCCCGCTTTTTTGAAAGCGATCGAACATGTGAAAAAAAATCAATCAGCCTTGCACTTGATTGGTTTAATCGGCGATGGTTTAGTACATGCTTCGCAACTTCATTTGTATTCGCTTCTTACTCTAGCCTCGGAGTCAGGAGTTGATAAGGTTTTTATTCATGCATTTACTGACGGACGTGACACCGCTCCAAATAAAGCGCTCGAAGACATGAAAGCTATTGAAAAAAAGATTTTAGATGTTGGAATCGGAAAGGTTGCTACCGTAATAGGACGGTTTTACGCAATGGATCGAGCAGAGCATTGGGATTTAACCGAGAGCGCGTATAAAGCAATGGTTATTGGAGAGGGAGAAATCGCGGAGGGACCGCTTTCCGCTATTGAACAAAACTACGAAAAAAATATTTTCGACGAAACAATCCCGCCGACCGTTATCGAACGGGAGGGGAAAGATCCGGTGACCATAAAGAGTAATGACGCGGTGATAATGTGGAACTATCGGCCGGATCGCGCTATTCAGATAACCAAAGCTTTAGTCGCTCCGCAGTCAGTTCCTTTTGCAAATAAATATCCTCCACTTTCCAATTTGTTGTTTGTTGCAATGACGCAGTATTCACAAGGACTGCCGGTGGTAACTGCTTTTGAAAAGCAACCAGTTCCTAATACTCTGGCGGAAATATTGTCAAAAAATGGAAAAAAACAGTATCATATTTCCGAAAGTGAAAAGTACGCTCACGTCACATATTTTTTTAACAACGGCAAGCAAACTCCAAACGCCGGGGAAGAGTGGAAAATTTTGAGCTCGTCGAGTTCTTACAAAGAGCGATATCAAAATGTTCCGCAGATGTCAGCGCCGGAGCTAACCGTAGCGTTACTGGAAAAACTAGACGAGCCGATAGATGTTTATGTCGTCAATTATGCCAACCCCGATATGGTTGCTCATACTGGAAATTTTGAGGCTTCGAAAAAAGCCCTGTTAGCCATCGATGATCTGCTTGGAGATTTGGCTAACAAAGCGTTGGAAAAAAAAGATTTGTTGATGTTAATAACATCAGATCATGGTAATATTGAAGAAGTAAAAACTATTGAAACCGGTAGGGTAAGTAAAGCGCATACTGGAAACCCGGTACCATTTCTAGCGATTGGGGAAGGATTAAAACTATCAACTCCTTTAAAAAAAGGTTATCTGGAATTGGCGGCGCAGGTTCCGGAGGGTTTACTATCCGACGTCGCGCCAACGGTTTTGGATGTGTTGAATATTGAAAAGCCAAGCGAGATGACCGGGGTAAGCATGATGGCAAAGTTTTTTAAACAAATTGGAAATAACGATCCCTAAAGTTTCCCGCAGGGTATTCCCTAAAGGGAATACTACGTCTGCTCGTATTTTTGTATTTATGCTCGCAGACGTGTTTGATCGGGTTATTTCCTCTGTTCCACTCCCGTGGAACTCCGGACAGGCAGAATACCCTAATGCTTACCGCTGAAGTATTCTGCCAGAAATAATAAATAAAACACAGAATAAATATGCCGGTCAATTTAAAACTCAAGCAGGCTTACGCAGAGTTTCAAAAGCAGATGCGAGAGATTGGAAAACAGCAACGCAAGGTTTTTGCGGATTTTATTCGTGGGCTGGAAGAGGAAAAATTGCGGAGTTTAAGAAAAAAGTTAAACGAATAATTTATGGGAGTTTTGGGATCATCGCAAATTTCACCCTTGGAACGGGGGCAAATGCCGCAGGCAGAAACTCCGGATGCCAAAATTTTATCTCCGGAAACACCCAAAGCCCCTGAAATAACCCCGGAACAAGAATTGGCCGCGCTTGATCAAAGCGCGGATGCGGAAATGCAAGATTTTTCAACCGAGCAGAGAGCGGGGGTTGATTCGGCGATTCAAACCGGCGCGGATCTGGGGTTTTCTCAACGCGAAGTGGCACAACGGCTGGAATCGTCGGGGGTAAATTCGACTCTTTCCAATTTAAAAGACAAAGCCGAGACTGTTTACTCTGGATTCAAAAAAGTCGTGGCTGTCGGTATGAGCGCGCTTTCCATGGGGGCGGCGCAGGAAGCCATACCGGCGATGCAAGTTGTAGAAAAGCTCGTACCAAAACAATCGCGTGAGCAGGTGTTGGAGTTGGTACCGAAACCGCCTGAAATTTCGCAATTTCAAAATCGCCTTGCGCAAGCTCAAGAAACTGATGTCGGGAGCGCAAAAGAGTCGCCGGCTGAAGTCGAGGAGGCAGAGACGGTAACCGAAGCGGATATTAAAAATAACGTTTTAACGGGCGACCAAGAAATTACTTACGTTGGCTCAGGCAGTCTGGAAAATTTTTTGGTTCTGGATAAAGGCGATACTGCAGCAGTATTACATGATATTTCTAAAATTCGGGAGCTGGCTCGTGGGAAAGACAGTATTGTTTCGATTCATACCCATCCGGTGGCGGCTTATGAAGGGATGGGATACTTGTCAACCGAGCAAGCTCGGCAAGTTGCGGATGGCGAAATTTCTGCTCCTATTGGACCACCTAGCGACGGCGATTTTCGTACTGCGGCAACAGTGGATTATTTTTTAAGAAAAGATAATAAAAAAGTTAATTTAACGCACCGCGTTTACGAGCCGTCCGGCGTTTGGAATTTTCAAATCGATCCCGGCCACCCTTTCGTAAAATATATGCAGGGCGCGGCACAAGCAGTGGACAAGGGGGTAAAAGAGGCTTTTTCAAGATTGACCGAAAAGGAGCGGGTAGAATTCGGCATCCTGACAAAGAAAGTCAAAACGGTTACAGACATTCCCAACCTTGGCGACCCCGATCAGATAGAAGCGCTAAACGAAAAACTTTCAGGCAGCAAGCATGCCGCGAAGGTCGAATCGATCATTACCAGCGCCAATCTGGTACTTTCCGACATGGAGATGGTGGCGGAAGAATTGCGGGCAAGTACCATCGTCGGCCACAAGCCAGAGGAGATACAAGGCTTGATTAACATGTATTCCGGCCTTTGCAAGCGCAATGGGATCGAGGTTCAATACAAGCCGAATCCTATCTTGCCGGAAAGCCAGCCCCAAGTCCAAGCGCCGGTAGTCGAAGCTAAAACCCCAGCAACTCAAGCCGCGGATGAGCTGCCAGAGCTTGGCGTAGAAAAAGACCAGCCGCCAGAGTCAGACGCGCCAAGATCGTCCCCGCCGCTTGCAAAAGACAATCCGCAAAGGGAATACTTGTCTAGCCAAGAAGCATACCTTGAAAAAGTAGCGGGAAAAGAAAACGAGGCAAGATTGTCTAGGGTCGAATCGATCAAATTTACGCTAGCACAGGCTGAACAGAATCGCCAAGCGGCGCATGAGGCCGGTGACACCGAAAGCGAACTTGAGGCGGTTCGGGAGCTGGTTCAGTTTCAGAAATTTTTAGAGGAAGAAAATCAACCGCTCACAGGGAAGGATTTAGAGCATTTCAGCCCAAGAACACGAAAAGAGGTAAAAGCCGATCTTCCGCGGATTCCCGAGGAAGCGGCAGACGCGTTTAAAAAATACGATACACAACGCGAGTGGTTAGCAGGAGTTACCCATTCGCCGGAGTATGAGGAGAAAGCACTGAAAAATGAAGGTTTAACTCAACAACAGTTGAATCGCAGACGAGAAGCGTCTCTTAGAGACGAAGTTAACCTTGACGACCAATTCCACAAAATAAAAAAAGGTAGTCTAGGGGACACCGATTTAGCTTCTGGCAAGCGTCCCAGTATCAAGGCTCGCTTCGGAAAGATTCCAGAAGGAGAAAGAGAATTACACGGCGGGTCTGAAAGATTTCAAGACAATCCTACTGTTGTTCATGAGATGGAGCATGAAATAACTGATGGAGGTCTGGGAATGTCGGAAAGAGCTAAAACTCTTTATCAGGAAGCGTATAATGGGCCAAGGAAGGACACAAAAAATGGAGCTTATTTTTCACAACCGACAGAACTTGATGCAAGAAAGAAATCCTTCGAGTTTGAACTTGAAAAGAACGGGGTGTGGAAATACGGCGAGCCTTTTACACAAGAGCATTTGCAAAAAGCGTTACAACTTGAAAAAGAAGGAAAACTTACCAATGATTCTCAAGTATTCATAAATTATCTCAAACACGACAAGATTCCGGAAATTATGAACACGATTGCCGAGAATAGAACAGTGTCACCTGGTGGAGAGGCGAGTATTAAAGCTTGAGTTGAAAAGAATTTGAAACAAAAATAATTATTGTGTCTGAAATTTTTACACCTTTAACAACTTTGGGTGCTTGGGTAATTGTAGGGCCGCATTACTTGGCACCATGGGCGTATGTAATCGCTTTATTTATAGCGCTATTGTTTTGGTGTTGTATTGGAAATATCCATGGGGACATCAGGATGGAAAACGCAGAGCGATTTTTCGACTGATTTCGTTATTTATTGTAATTGTAGGAATAATAATTATCATTTTCAGTTTTGTATTATCGTATCTTAACCTAGATGATCCTTTTAAACCACTTAGCCCAGAAGCACAGGAACTTCATGACGAAATAATGGAAAAGAGTGAGTTAAATTAGAAACAAACGCAAAAATACTATAAACATATCAATAAGAAAAGATAGCAAGGAAAATCAAAATATAAATACTAAAAGAAAATAATAAAACACAAAAAATAATGCGAGTCGTTGAAGAACATAATTACAAAGAACTAATTTTAAGTTTATTGATATCTTCAATCTTTTTTGTAGTGATTCACTTCAGTACTAGATCTTTTACTGATACGGAAAGGTCTATATTATTTTTCTTGTTATCTTTCGCCGTTTTAGGGTTTATCAACCGTAAGCTATTGTTGAGCTATAGAATTAAATCAATGACCGGAAACCCAGGAGTTTTTTTTGCTTTATTAAGTGCCGTGCTGGCTATTTATTTAATTATTTATGGGATAAATTTATTAATTGCTTATGGATTTGTGGTATTGGTAGCCAGTGGTCGCATATTTGTCAATATGCAGAATTTATCAAGTTCAGAATCAAAGGAAACAAAAAAAGCTGTGAGTGCTTTGTCTGTACTTTTTGTCGTCGCGGTTATTGTCTTGGGCTATATGATTTTTACTTAATAATTCAAAATTAATCTTGTATGATAAGTATATTATTGTTTGTAGTAGGAGTTGTTTTACTCTTTATAAAACAAATAAATTTGTCTAGTGGGTCGATGTTGAAGAAACCAGGGACCACAATACTGGGGGTCATTACGATTATTTCCGGTTTGCTTGCAATGGTTGTTGGAAATTTGTTTGGAGAGAAAGGGGCTATGGGATTAATGGGGATAGTCGCATACACAGTCCCCGCACTGATCCCTATTGTCTCTATACAGTTTTTAAAAAAACCGAAACTTAATGATTTTGCAGCACAACAAGGTACGAAGAATAAGGCAGTCAATATTATTGGCAAGGGGATTTTGATCATTTTACTCGTGTTTGTGATTTGGCTGGCTATCAGAATGCTAGGTTAATAAAAAAGAACCGCTGTCGCGGCTCAGTAATTTTATTATAGTAGATTGAATTTGGAAATAGCATATTTT
>PFAJ01000023.1:21936-38914 GCA_002773695.1 Candidatus Doudnabacteria bacterium CG10_big_fil_rev_8_21_14_0_10_41_10
GAAAAAAATAAAAAAATCAAAGGGACAACAGATGTATTAATGAAGGATGACGAGTTTTACTATCCTTCAGAGGAAGTTGTTAAAAATGCCAATATCCAAAATTACGAAAAAGTCTACAAAGAGGCGGCAAAAGACCCGGTAAAATTTTGGGAAAAGGCGGCAAAGGATCTCACCTGGCAGAAAAAATGGACCAAAACCTTTGATGATTCAAAGAAGCCTTTTTATTCGTGGTTTGTCAACGGCAAATGCAATATTTTTGACAATGCCCTGGAGCGGCATCAGAAAACCGCAACGAGAGGCAAAATCGCAATTTTGTGGGAAGGCGAAAATGGGGACAAACGGAAACTGACATATAAAGAGTTGTATAACGAAGTAAACAAGTTCGCGGCAGTGCTAAAAAATATGGGGGTTGAGAAAGGGGATAGAGTCGCGGTGTATTTGTCCAACATTCCGGAAGTGGCGATCACCATGCTCGCGTGTGTAAAAATTGGCGCTATTCATTCGGTTGTGTACGCGGGCTTTTCCGCGCAAGCCCTAAGAAAAAGAATTAAAGACGCGCAAGCAAAAATAGTGGTTACGGTTGACTGGAGCTACCGAAGAGGTAAAGTAATTTGTCTGAAAAAAATAGTTGACGAAGCTTTGCAAGAAGACTGCGAATCTATATCGCATTCAATTGTTGTTAACCATGGAAAAGAAAAAGTAGATTTTAGCTCCCCTCGAGATGTTTGGTATCACGAGTTAATGAAAAAGAAATTACCTGTGCCAAAAACTGAAGTCATGGACGCGGAGGACCCGGCTTTTATTCTGTACACTTCTGGTACAACTGGCACGCCAAAAGGAGTCGTGCACGCGCATGGTGGTTATATGGTCGGGGTTTACCGCACCATCAAATGGGTATTTGATTTGAAGGAAAACGATGTTTATTGGTGCACCGCTGATCCGGGCTGGATTACCGGGCATAGTTATATAGTTTATGGACCGCTGATGGCGGGAGTAACCACTATTCAATACGAAGGGGTACCGGATTTTCCGCAAGAAGACCGGATTTGGGAAATGGTTTCGCGGTATAAAGTTAATGTTTTATACACCGCTCCGACCTTGATTCGATTGATGGCAAAATATGGAGACGATTTACCCGCAAAACACGACATGTCTTCTTTGCGCATTTTAGGGTCGGTAGGAGAGCCTATTAATCCGGAGGCTTGGAAATGGTATTATGAACATATTGGGAAAAACCGTTGTCCGATCATGGATACGTGGTGGCAAACGGAAACGGGGATGAATATTATCACTCCGCTTCCACCGGTACCGCTGAAAGCAGGTTCTGCTTACCGGCCGTTTCCCGGAATTATCGCGGATGTCGTAGATAAAGACGGAAAGTCGGTCGAGGTTGGTAAGGGTGGTTTTCTGGTCATCAAGGGTTCCTGGCCGGCGCAATTGAAAACTTTGTATCATAACCCGCAGCGTTACATAAAAACTTATTACGATAAAATCCCAGGCGGGATGTATCTTACCGGTGACTTGGCAACAAAAGACAAAGATGGATATTTTTGGATTCAAGGACGAGCTGATGATGTGTTAAGTATTTCCGGGCATCGCATTTCAAATGCAGAAATAGAAAGCGCGATTGTTTCTCACGAGGCGGTTTCGGAAGCAGGAGTTATTGGCAAACCGCATCCTGTAAAAGGCGAGATCGCAAAGGCTTTTGTGATTTTAAAGTCGGGGTTCAAAGGCTCGGAAGAATTGATAAAGGAAATAAAACTGCATATTAGAAAAACTATTGGGCCGTTGGCGGTAACAGAGGAGATAGAATTTGTTGAGAAATTACCAAAAACCAGAAGCGGCAAAATTATGAGACGGGTGCTGCGCGCAAAAGAGCTGGGGGAAGAGCTTGGAGACACCTCGACATTGGAAGATTAAACTCCCCATGAAAGTAAAATCCGTTACACCGATGTAACGGATTGATGAGGCGAGGATTAATGGTAATTATGGGTAAAATTAGAATCGTAATACTAACAGTTGTGCTACTTGCGGGGCTCGTGTTTACAGGTTGGTTGTTTTTCAGCCGCTCGCAGACAGTGGAACTGGCAGAAGGACAAAGTTTTGAATTTAAAAATTATAGTATCCGAACAGAAGTAGCCGGTGAAGACGGTAAGAGTGTTCAGATTAGAGTGTTTGATAATACTTCAAAAACAATCGAATACCTCTACCTATCCGAAGCTGATGGTTATACCCAAGAAGTTTTAGGTTTAGTCGTTGAGTTTCAAGGCGCAGGGGTACCTAATGGGTTTAATCAAAGAGATGAAAAAGTGGTAAAGCTTAAATTAAACAAAAAGTAGTTTCCCTCTCAGGAGACGAGGAGGGGTTAAGAGGGGTTGAAAGAGATATGAAGCAATTGAAAGTTTTCTCTGAATTGCCAAGAGTCCATCCAACTTAGATGGTTGATTAAACTGTAGATTTTTGCGGCCAAGAAAAAGTATGGTAATTGAATTAGACGAAGGGTGCCATAACATCAAGAGAATTGGAGAACACGACATGAAAAAGCAACAGTACCAAGAATCAAAAGGATATAGAGTTTCAAGGTTTTGGAACAATGAAGTTGAAAATAATATTGAGGGAGTTTTAGAAGTAATTAGAAGAGAGGTTGAGCAAAAAGTAATTTTTAACCTCTTCCGCCCGTCTGGGCACCCTCTCCATGAATTGGGGAGAATATAAACAATGTCTAATAAACTAATAACAATCAAAATTGGCGGGGAGGCGGGGTTTGGGATCAAAGTCGCGGGCGCGACCCTCGGCAAAGTTTTTTTGCGATTAGGATATGAAATAGCGGACTACACGGAGTATCCGTCTCTTATTCGCGGCGGGCATAACACCACCGAGCTGACAATTGGACCAAAAATTTATCACGTCGTCCGGCCGATAAATTTGCTGGTTGCTTTAAACCAAGAGACTTTTGACAAACATTTAAGCATTTTGTCGGATGATGCCGGAATAATTTTTGATCCGGAAAAAACCAAACCGACAACCGACAAGTTTAAATTGTATCCCGTTCCTTTTGGAAAGATTTTAAAAGAAATCGCCGGATCTGATCTTATGAAAAATACTGTGGCGTTGGGTGCGACGCTTGCCGTACTAGACGGAAACATCGAAGGATATTTGCAGGTGTTGAAGGAAATTTTTGGGAAAAAGTCTGACAAAATAGTAAACGCAAACATCGCCGCCGCGAATGCAGGTTATAGTTTTGTAAAAGAAAATCTGCAAGGGGAGTTTCCGTATAAAATTGAACCGCAAGAAGTAAAAGATCAAGTTTATCTTACCGGGAACGAAGCGATCGCCCTTGGGGCGATTGCGGGTCAGTGCCAAGCTTATTTTGCATATCCAATGACACCTTCGACTTCTGTTTTGGTTTATTTGTCGAAACACGGGCCGAAGGTTGGAATGTTGGTTCGCCAGGCCGAGGACGAAATTTCTGTTATCAACCAAGCAATCGGCGCTTCGTGGGCAGGCGCGCGTTCCATGCTTGGGACCTCCGGCGGGGGTTTTGCGCTTATGAGTGAAGCGTTGGGTTTGGCGGGGATTACGGAAACTCCTTTGGTAATCTTTGTATCCCAACGAAGCGGGCCGGCAACAGGACTGCCAACATGGTCTGAACAAGGAGACCTAAGATTTGTTTTACATACCGCTCAAGGAGAATTTCCAAGGATAATCTTGGCGCCTGGTGACCAAGAAGAATGTTTTTATATGACCGCGGAAGCGCATAACTTGGCACAGAAATACCAGATGCCCGTGTTTATTTTGTCTGATAAAAATTTGTCAGAAGGTGGAAAAACCGTTACCAGTTTTGATCAAAGTAAGATTGCCATCGAGCACGGAGAAGTATTGTCAGAAGAACAGGTAAAACAGGCAAAGAAGTACTTGCGGTATCAAGTAACCGAGTCAGGAGTTTCTCCAAGAACTTTGCCGGGTACCGAGAACGGTTTATTTACGGCAAACTCCGACGAACACAACGAATATGGATATTCTGAGGAAGACGGTGAAAATCGGATAGCGCAAGTGGACAAACGGGCAAGAAAACTGGAAACCGTGGCAAAAGAAATTCCGAAACCTGTGTTTTATGGACCCAACAACGCGGATTTAACCATAGTTTCTTGGGGTTCAACCAAGAGCACGATACTGCAAGCTATGGAGAGCTTAAAAGATAAATCTGTTAATTTCCTCCACTACTCTTACATGTGGCCTTTAGGAACGGCTCAATTTGAGCCTTTGAAGAAAGCTAAAAAAATAATGGTTATAGAGAACAATAGCACCGGGTTGTTTGAAGGAATCATTCGCGAAAATGTCGGGAGAGTTTCAGAATTTAACTTTCGTAAATATGATGGCCGTCCTTTTTGGCCACACGAGATAGTAAAGAAAATATTAAATATTTAGTGTTTTGCATTAAGCATTTTAAAATAGTCCTATTAATTTTAAATTTACCTCGGATATTGATAGGGTTTCTGGTTGGACTGTTGTCGGTGCCCGAAAAGGTTTATGTACGCAAAAATTTGATTATGACATTGAGGGTTAAGAGGTTGTGGTTAAGCGAGTTTTTTATACGCAGGAGGGTAAGAGGAATGACTATCGGGAATATAATTTTATTAAGCAAATTTTTAAGAGGCATCTACTTACGAACATGAAAAAGCACATGTAAAGCAGTATGAAAGATTTCCGCTAATATTTCCGTTTCTGTATATTTATGAATTTATAAAAAAAGGATATAGTAAGAACAAATATGAAATAGAGGCTAGAAGATTTGTTGAAAATGATAAATGAATTTTACCCCTCATAGAATAAGAGGGGGCTAGGGGGAGTGGAATTTCCCCCTCCTTATTAGGAGGAATAGGGGAGGTCCAAGAGTACAGGGATAACTATTCAAATTTACCATAGCCTCCTCTAACTCCTTTTCACGAGGAGGATAACAACGGTCAATCCTGTTTTCCCCTCCTTATGGGCTGGAGAAATAAATAAAAAAATCCCGTTCGCAACTGTTGCTACTAATGATTATGAACAGAAAAGGGACTACTCAAGCCATCTCTTGCAGGATTTTAGCCAGCAATCCTGTGACAATCGCCGGGCAGGTATAAGTAGATTGAAGGTTTTCTGTTTGAGAGATCTGCTCGGGCGTAATTGCCATTACTTTGTCCAATCTGGCTCCGGAAAGATTCGCATTTTTCATGTTTGTTCTCAGTAAGAACGCTCCTTTTAAAGTAGACTATGCCATGTCCGCTCCTGACAAGTCAGTCCCGACTAGGCGCGCACTGTCGAGGTTGACATTTTTGAGATCCGCCCCTGCCAAACACCTGCCTGATAGACTGGCGTTGACAAGAATCCATTCCCCATTAAGTGGGAGTTTGTCTGCGTAAATCTCGTATTCAATCAGGCGCTCCCGTGTTTCTAGTCTAGTCATTTCATTTATCCTTCAAAAAATTGACTTTATAAACTAACATAAAAACTGTCAAATGCAAACACCTGACCCAATAAAGCCCGAATCATACAATTCAGATGTTTTTCCAACCTGGTGTCCCGGGTGTGGAAACTTTGGGATATGGGCGGCGCTAAAAATGGCGCTTTCAAATCTTAAAATTCCACCGCACAAAGTGGCGTTGATTTTTGGAGTCGGTTGTTCGGGTAACTTTGCAAATTTTGTTAAAGGTTATGTTTTTCATTCCTTGCATGGCCGCGCTTTGCCGGTGGCATCTGGCGCAAAGCTTGCCAATTCGGATTTGCATGTTATCGCGATCGGCGGCGACGGCGACGGTTTTGCCGAGGGGTTGTCGCATACCATCCAAACCATCCGATCAAACGTAAATATCACTTATATCGTTCACGACAACCATGTTTATTCACTAACTACCGGGCAGACCTCACCAACATCGCTGAAAGGTTTCAAAACCAAAACCACGCCCGAAGGATCGTTTGAATATCCGATCAATCCAATGGCTTTGGCGATTTCCGCAGGCGGCAGTTTTGTAGCGCGGGGATTTGCGGGCGAAATCCCGCATTTATCCGATTTAATTGTGCAGGGAATTCAGCACCGCGGTTTCAGTTTTATCGATGTCATGCAACCTTGCCCGACATTTAACCCGCAACTTTCATACGATTGGTATCGGCAACGACTCTATAAACTCGCGGATCAAGGATACAAACCGGACAACAGACACAAGGCTTGGGATATTGCGCAAGAAGAAATTTCTGAAAAAATCGCAACCGGGGTATTGTATCAAGAACAACGGGCGACCCTTGAAGATAATTTTCCACAAATTTCAAAAACCGCGCTTGTAAAAAAAGATTTTAGCGGGGTTGACATTAGGCAATTTTTAGGGCAGTTTAAATAGAATTAAAAACTAGCCCCGGAGGGCAACATGAAGAAACTACTGTCTTTTGCTGTTGTTGTGGCGTTTACGGCAATTTGTGGGCTTTCCGAGCCCATTGTGGGCGACTATAAGTACAAGCTGGTCTACAATTACGAGAAGCTAACACTGACATTGTATGACAGTGGGGACCGGGTACTTGCCGAGTACCCGATCACGAGTCCGGCCAGAAGGCCGAGCTATTGGCCGGGTAATGCCTGGGTGAGTAAAGTCGTGATCAACCCGGGTTGGCGCCCGACGGTTGGGACAAGAGAATACTACGAGAAAAAAGAAGGCCGGTCGTTACCCGACTATCTGCCTCCCGGCAACGAGCGAAATGCCATGGGGAACTACAAGATGTATTTCGACTTCGACCAGCCGGTCGGCATGCCGATTCGCGGACACGGAAACAACCGCCCGGATCAGATCTCAATGAGGTTGAGCCGGGGTTGTGTCCGAACGCTCAACGAAGACGGGGTGAAGTTTCTGTCAATACTGTCGGATCGGGATTTGTCGGAGGATTTTGCAAGCGGAAAAACTTTGACCGTGAAGGTCGCCCCGACCAGGGTTGTGTTTGAATAATCAAACCAACCCATTTTTTTATGGTATAATAAAACCATCGAAGATTTTCGAAAATTGAATTTTATGAAACGCAAGTGGGAAATTTATAAACCAATAACAGATGAAGATAAAAAGAAATTTCCGGATGTACATCCGGTTGTTTTACAGTTACTTTTCAATCGAGGGATAAAATCTTCCGAAGAGGTTGAAAAATTTTTAAACACCAATTTCGAATCGGTCAGCTCGCCGTTTCGTCTAACCGGTATGGACAAGGCGGTTGAAAGAATATTGAAAGCCATTGAAGAAGACGAAAAGATTACGATTTACGCGGATTACGACGCGGACGCGGTGACTGCTTGCGCGGTTTTATATCGCGGATTAAAACAACTTGGAGTAAAAAATTTGGGGTATTATATTCCTGATCGGTTTGACGAGGGGTATGGCGTAAACAAAGAAGCCGTGGAAAAAATCGTGGAGAGTGGCGCGAAACTTATAATTACGGTTGATTGTGGCACAAACTCGGTAGAAGAAACCACGCTTGCAAACAAACTGGGGATGGACGTTATCATCACCGACCACCACGAAATAACGGGGAATTTGCCAAAATGCGTCGCGGTTATCAATCATCATCGAGACGGGCATCACGATCTATCCGGATTGACCGGCGTCGGCACGGCTTACAAATTAGTCCAAGGACTAATGGCCGTTTTGTTTGCCGAAGAATATAAAAAAAGTTATGAATGGCAAATTCCTGAAATTGATTTTACCCCGACAGAAACCTTTATACAAGTTAAGCGCGA
The DNA here is from genome assembly GCA_002773695.1 of Candidatus Doudnabacteria bacterium CG10_big_fil_rev_8_21_14_0_10_41_10. Classification (GTDB taxonomy): domain Bacteria; phylum Patescibacteriota; class Doudnabacteria; order UBA920; family 2-01-FULL-50-11; genus 1-14-0-10-41-10. The sequence continues at coordinate 29,687 of PFAJ01000023.1, forward strand.
GTTATATCCTCATTGGGAAAAGTGGCTTTTGGATTTGGTTGCAATCGGCACGGTTGCCGATGTGCAGAGTTTGCACGGAGAAAATCGCATTTTAGTAAAATATGGTTTGCAGGTTTTACAAAAAACTAGATGGATCGGGCTCAAACAGATTATGCAGAATTCTTCGCTCGATATGAACAGGAAATTTGATACCTTTACCATTGGATTTATTATTGCGCCAAGAATAAACGCCGCTTCACGCATTCAACACGCCGAGATCGCTTTTAAACTGTTGATTGGTGACAATCTTGAAGAGGTTGGGAGTTACGCCGGGCAACTGGAAAGTCTCAACCAGCATCGCCAAAGGCTGACCGAGCAAATAGTGTCCGAGGCCAAAGCGCAGGCGGAACTGCAAAGAGACAATAAAATAATTTTAGTGGTTGGAGAAGATTGGCCAAAAGGGGTTATTGGTCTGGTTGCCTCTCGGTTAAGTCAAGAATTTTATCGGCCAACAGTAGTTTTGGAAAAAAGCAAAGGCCATGCAACCGGTTCGGCGCGCAGTATTGAGCAGTTTGATATTGTTTCCGCGTTTTCTCAAAATGCGTCTTACCTGGAAAGGTTCGGCGGGCACGCCCAAGCCGCTGGACTGACTATCAAGGCGTCAAAAATTCCGAAGTTTCATCAAAGTCTGTTGGAATTCGCGCACGAAAAAATTTCCGACCAGGATCTGGTTAAGACTCAAAAAATTGATATCCAGATAAGCCCCTCCGAACTAAACAATGAGTTGGTTACCGCGTTTGAATCGTTAGAGCCGTTTGGAGCGGGGAATCCGTCGCCGACCATAATGATAGAAGGATTGACACTTGAAAATTCTCGGACAGTGGGAAATACATCGAAACATTTGAAAATTCAGGCGAGTAAAGATAATGTTATAATAAATCTAATCGGTTTTGGGTTTGGGCCTCGGATTAACACTTTTTCTCCCGGTAGCAAATTCGACGTTGTGGCAGAGCCGTCCATAAATAAATGGAACGGTCGAAGCGAGATCCAGTTAAAAATTATCGATTTAAAAAAATCCGAAAATTAATCTTTTCTGTCATTGCGAGTAGCCCGACAAGACGTCGGAGGCGGCAAGTGCGTAAGTCCTATATTTGTCGGGATTATATCTTCGTCCGCCGTGGCGGACGGATCGCAATGACATTGTGTATGCACATATGACTCATGATTCTCTGGTTATTTATACTGACGGCGGGGCTAGGGGCAACCCGGGACCATCGGGAATAGGGGTTGCAATTTTTGATAAAGATAAAAAATTGATCGCGACTCACAAAGAATTTATTGGCTACGCGACCAACAATCAGGCAGAGTACAAAGCGGTGATTTTGGCGTTAGAAAAAGCCTCCGTGCTTGGGGCAAAAAATATTAATTTTTTTCTGGACTCGTTGTTAGTAGTAAAACAGTTGCGAGGGGAGTTCAGGATGAAGAACGAAGGGTTAAAACCTTTGCAACAGCAAGTATTTCGGCTGTCTAACAAGTTTTCTTCAATTAATTATTCGTACGTTCCTCGGGAACAAAACAAAGTTGCCGATAAATTGGTGAACGAAGCGATTGATGAGGGGATAAATAATGTTAATAAAGTTTTTTAACTTAAACACTTGGAAGGGGAAATATATTAAAGATATTATTAAACACGTAAAAAAGAAAAAATACGATTTGATAAATTTTCAAGAAGTCGCCGGAGGTATTCACAGCTATACCACCAAGGATAATTTTGCCGATTATAAAAAGGCTTTTCCAATGAATTCGGAATTGGTAATCCGCGGCCGCAACACCGGCGACAAAACGTCTTATTTCGGCAACGCGACTTTTTATAACAATGGATGGAAACTTTTAAGAAAAGAGGTTGTCTGGATGCAAAAAAAGGTACTCGCGGTAACCGAGGCTGTCACTAATCCGATCGACTACCCTTATAATTTTTATTCTTTATTATTACAATCTGGCAGGCGAAAGTTTTATCTAATAAATACTCATTTAATTTGGGAGTCAAACCCAAACGAGTCGAGGCGAAGAGAGAACGTAAATCAAATATTGGTTAACTATATTAAAACCTTAAAGCATCCGTTTATATTGTCCGGTGATTTTAATATCACCGCGAATAATCCGACAGTGGAAAAACTGGATAGTTTGGCAAATAATTTATTGACTAAAAATAAAATCAAAAATACTCTTAATCTCCGCGTGCATACTGCTAGAAAGAAAATTCCGAAACCGGGTTTGGCGGTCGACTTTATTTACGTCTCAAAACACTTCAAACAAAAAAATTTAAAAGTTCACAAAAAACTTGACTTGTCTGACCATTTTGGCATAGAAACAGAATTAGATTTTGTGAACCATTCTTAACATTGCAAATAACAATGTTCGGGATGGTTCGAGCCTACAGGTGAACCCGTAATATTTTTTAAACGAAGTGAGCAGACAAGTTTATTAAGAACCCAACGTCTAAAAAGTTTTAACTTCTCGACCACACCTAAAAAATAGTTTTTGGATTTTATGACCGCCAACCTTATTAGCTTCTCGTACCGGCGTATAATACGCCGTACGCTGTCGCTAAAGTGGATTTTATCACTGTCATTAGATTTCGCGCCGTTACTTGTTAAACTGATAAAAGATATTTATAGAAAAACCCCGTCACCTGCACTGACGGGGTTTTTAGCACACAATGGTCTAAGTTGTGTTTTTGTTTAGAGGGTTGGTCCTGAACCGAAAGGAATCATTGGCCTCATGATCCTTATCAACTTGATGTTGGAGTTTAGGATTTTGACTGCGTTTGCCGCTGAAGTAGCGCCGCCGGCGCCGATTGTGCCGCCAGTTAAACTATCACCAGAGTCGATCTTGTTGTCTCCAGTATCCGCGTCAGCGTCGACATCGTCGTCAATGTTAACCCAGTTGTCGTTGTCGATAACGTTATTCAGTTCTTCGTCGGCTTCCGTGTTAACTTTTGAATCATCTTTTACATCAGCGACAAGGGTACTGCCTTCCGCCGGTTCCAATTCTTCTTCGGTGTCATTTAGGTTCACCGTGGAGTTTGTCCCGGCAGTGGCGGAGCTGTTGCCAGTCGTGATAAGCGCAGTTGTCATATCATCATCGGATTTGATTTTGTTGTCACCCGCGTCAGCCTCTGCCTCGACATCGTTTTTCACCACAGCGTCATTTACGTTGTCCACGTTGACTTTTACCAATCTGCTGGCTCTAACTTTAGCCAGAGAGTCGTCAATGACGCGCTGAACGTTAAAAGAAAAAGCCGCCGCCGGGGCTGCAACAAACAAACCCATGGCAGCGAGCGATATTACCGCGATAATTTTTTTCACTTTTTATTTCACCCCCTTTCAGGGGCCCAACTATAATAGTCTTTCTTTATTATAAGAAAAAGACTTATAAATGCAAGATCTCCAAAGCGGTTTTTTGGCGTTATTTAGTAAAATAATTTTGACTTATAAAACTTATTAACGAATTTGCGCTGAAAACAGTCCTTGATTGTGGATAAAGTAGTAAATTTTTCTTCCGTCTTTGTCCACAAGAAATTTTTCAACAGGCTCATCGAGGGAGACAATCTCAACAATGCTTCGACCCATGTCATTTTTTATTTCTACGGCTTTAATCTTTCCCGATTCAAGATAAAACACGTGACCGGAGGGCTTGTTGACTTGAACTTGCTCTATATCTTTTGATGAACGGGTGATTAGTTGGTTTCTCTGGCTAATTTCCGGTTGATAAATTAAAATATTGTTTCGGTTGAAATAAAGCAAGATTTGAGCGTTTTCATCCCAGACAATATCCGTAATGTTGTTGTCGACAAGAAAAAGTGAATTCGTAGTTAAGTCGTATAAGTTGTTGTCTAAAAGAGCGAAAATTTGCCCGGACTGTCCAATCGCGACTTTTATTTTAGTATAAGTCGGCAGACTATTCATTAGAGTTTCCGAAAATAAATTACGCTCCTTGGCCAGTTTTTCAAACGCCAGAGTCGATGTGGCGGTTAAGTGATTATCAATGGCTTCCATCTCAAGCAATTCCGCGCTACTGGTAGAAACCAGAGTCGCGGTCGGATTGTTAAAAAATAAATTGATCTTTTGTCCCGGCCCCGGAACTGTGGTAACTATTTGAGGGAATATTTTGACCAATTTTACCCATGGCGTGTAACCTTCTTTTTGGATCTTGATTTCGTATTCGCCCGGTTTTAGATATCGTTTTCGTAAAGGAGTTTTTTTCCAATGCTCGTCACCGTTTATAGAAAGCGTGGCGCCTCTTGGGTCGGAAAAAACTGTCAACGTGCCGGTCGGAATAAATCTTTTTAGCTCAAAATCAAATGTGTACCCCAAAGCAAAGAATAAAATTGTTGGGGCGACAACAATAAAGATGATAAAAAGGACTATTAGAATGGCGACTCGGCGTTTAAATTTCATGGTGTAAATATGGCTTAGTGGACCTATTTTATCATACTATATGGTATGTTTCAATTTTGATATTGCGATGGTATAATGAATGGAGATAAATCAAAAAATTATGTCAAAATTTGTTATCAATGGAGGAAGGCGACTTTCGGGGAGTATAGATGTCGCCGGCGCCAAAAATGCCATACTGCCTTTACTTGCCGCGACTTTGCTGACTGAAGAGGAGTGCGCCATATCGAACGTACCTGAAATTTTAGATGTTCAGAGTTTTATAAAAATTTTAAAAGACCTCGGTTGCGAAGTCACAACCGAAGCAAGGACGGTAACGGTTCGATGTGGAAATATTAAAAAATACATTCCCGACAAAAAACTTTGCAGTTCCACCAGAGCTTCCGTTATATTTATGGGAGCGCTACTTTCCCGTTTAAAAAAAACGGAGGTGGTGTACCCGGGCGGAGACAAGATAGGGAAGCGGCCGATCAATATACATATCCAAGCTTTTAAAAGTTTGGGAGCAAAAGTTGTGGAAGGAGAAACAGTGAAATTGTCCGGCGACAAATTGGTTGGCACCGAGCTGTTTGCCGAGTCGTCCGTCACCGGTACCGAAAACATGGTTATGGCTTCGGTTTTCGCGAAAGGAAAAACCATCATCAAATTGGCGGCGCTGGAGCCGCATGTTCAGCAACTTTGCAGGTTTTTGAAAAAGATGGGCGCGCGCATCAACGGGATTGGCACACACACTCTTGTTGTTGAAGGGGTAAAAAAATTACACGGGGCAAAAGTAAAAGTTATTCCGGATATGTTGGAGGCGGGTTCTTTTGCGGTGTTAGCCGCGGCATCTAAAAGCGAATTGACAATAAATAATGTCGACCATTCACATTTGGATACTGTTTATGAAAAGTTTCGAGAGATAGGAATCAATTTTGACAAATCCGCAAACAGCCTTATAATATTGAGACCCCAAAAAGGATATAAAGCAGTTTCTATCAGAACCGGCGTGTATCCTTCACTTGCGACAGATTTACAACCACCGTTTGGGGTTTTGGCCACACAGTGCAAGGGGACGACCAAAATTCATGACTGGATTTATGAAGGCCGGCAGGGATATTTGAAAGAACTTTCCAAGATGGGTGCCAATGTAAAAATTATTGATACCCACCAAGCGGAGGTAACAGGACTGACCAAACTACATCCCGCAAAAATTGAAAGTCTGGACGTTCGGTCGGGGATGACGCTGGTTATTGCTTCGTTGATCGCGGAGGGAAAATCCGTAATTTCCGGGATTCATCATATTGGTAGGGGATATGAAAGACTCGATGAGCGATTACGAAATATTGGCGCCGATATTCAAAAAATTGATTAAGACAGGACTTACGGTTTTCATCTTTTTAAGGATCACCTTCGGCTCCTACATAATGCCAGCCAAGGGTCACCTTTAAAGACCGTGTTTTATTGAAATGCGTAAGTTCTATAATATTTACAAGAATTTTAAAAAATGTTTGTAAAAAGACTGGGAATTGATTTGGGAACAGCAAACACTTTGGTGTTTATCCCAAAAAGAGGAATTATTATAAATGAACCGACGGTTGTCGCGATTTCAATAAACGACAACCGGATTTTAGCGGTGGGACAGGAAGCAAAAGAGATGCTGGGACGCACCCCGGACACTATTATCGCAAACCGCCCCATGAAAGACGGAGTGATAGCGGATTACCGTGTGACCGAAGCGATGTTGCGATATTTTATAAACAAAGCCGCGGGTAGCGTACGTATTTTTCGGCCGGAAGTTATGATTTCAGTTCCGGGAGGCATAACTTCCACCGAACGAAGAGCGGTGGTCGATGCCGCGCGTTCGGCTGGCGCCAAAGAAGCCTACGTTATAAAAGAAACGGTCGCCGCCGCAATTGGCGCTGGAATTGATATCTCTACCGCTTCCGGGAACATGATTATTGATTTGGGTGGAGGAACGACCGATGTTTCAGTTATTTCACTTGGAGGGATTGTCACTTCAACCTCGGTCCGGGTTGCGGGAAATAAAATGGATACCGCGCTCATTGACTATATTCGAAAAAAACACGGACTGGCAGTCGGATATCAGACGGCGGAAGAAGTAAAAATCAGAATCGGCTCGGCAATCCCGGTTGATAAAGAAGATAAAATTGAAGTTCGGGGTCGAGATATTGTTCAGGGTTTACCCCGAACCATTACCGTCACCACCAACGAAGTGGTGGAAGCGGTTCAGGAACAATTGCGGGAAATAATCGTCGCGGTCAGGTTGGTGTTACAAGAAACCCCTCCGGAGTTATCTTCAGATATTATCGACAAAGGGATGGTGCTGACCGGCGGAACCGCGCTTTTGCGAAATATTGATAAATTTTTATCGCAAGCAACCGGCGTGCCTGCCTATGTTGCCGATGACCCTTCTTTGTGTGTGGCGAAAGGGACGGGGATCGCGCTTGAGAATTTGGACAGTTATAAATTGTCCATGTTGGCGGTGAAATAAAAAAACCGGGTTTTGCCCCAGTTAAACGAAAAATATTTGGAGAATAAAGTACACTACCGCTGTCCCGACAAGAGCGATCACACCCGCCATTGCCAGTTCAATCCCTCGGACGGTAGGTCTCCCGAGCACCGCTCGTTGGATCAACCTCGTCAAAATCCCCACAACAAAGAGGATACAAATTGCGATCAGGATATTTGTTAAGATTTCCATAACTTCCTCCAGTTCTCGATATATATTGCGAATAAAAAATCAACTCGAAGCCTTTTGTCTATGTTAATAGGAATCGACGCTTCACGAGCAAATATGACCCAAAAAACCGGCACCGAATGGTATAGTTATTTTTTAATAGAAGAATTCAAAAAAATCGATTTAGATAATCGGTTTGTTTTATATTCGAAAAATCAACTGGAAGGGGAGCTTGGTAATACTCCGAGTAATTTTGAAAATAAAATTCTTTCTTGGCCACTTGGTTTTTTTTGGACGCAAATCAGGCTATGCTGGGAAGTATTTTTTTATCCGCCCGAAGTTTTTTTCATTCCGGCCCACACCATTCCGATTTTTACCAGAGCAAGGACTGTTATGACAGTCCACGACGTTGGATTCAAAGTTTATCCGGAATTGTATAAATGGTACGATATTTTGTACCATCGATTTTCTATATGGTGGGCGAGTAGATTCGCGGATCAAATAATCGTCCCCTCCGAGTTTACAAAAACCGAACTGATAAAATATTATCGGACAGATTCAAAAAAAATTACCGTTATTCCTCATGGCGCGTCACTTCCTCCTCCAGGAGGCGGGGAGGTTGCCCGAAAAGGGGGTGAGATCGAGCCGTTTTTGCTTTATATCGGTCGCCTTGAAAAGAAGAAAAATATTTTAAATATTATCAAAGCTTTTAATATTATTCTAAACCATTACCCTGATTTTAAATTAGTGCTTGCCGGCAGGCGCGGGAATGAAATGGAAAAAATAAATGAATTGATCGAAAGCCTGCGATTAAGGGAAAAGATTGAGGTTTTGGATTATATTTTGGAAGAAAAAAAAGTGAATTTGTATAAAAAAGCGAGCACGTTCGTGTTTCCTACTTTGTACGAAGGGTTTGGAATGCCAATTTTAGAAGCGCAAAGCTATGGTTGTCCGGTGGTGACTTCAAATCGGGGCGCGAACGCCGAGGTGGCGGGGGAGTCGGCTGTACTGGTGGATCCAGATAAACCGGATGAGATTGCGAAAGGGATAGAAAGGGCGCTTGTGGGAGAAAGGGGAGGATTTATTGAAAAAGGGTTTGAAAATGTGAAGAAGTATTCTTGGAGGCAATCCGCGGAGAAAACGTTAAATGTTTTATTGAAAAAATAGTCAGATAAATACATGCCATCTGTCATTCCTAACTCCGGTGTCATTGTGGATGAGAAAATATAAAAACGAAAACGGGGAAAACGGGGACATGACCCGTTTTTTTGCTATGTACAGTAGCTATTATATTTGATATTCTTTATATGCTCGCTTAAAAGGAGATAATGTGATGGCTCTTGTGGCTTGCCCCGAATGTGGATATGGTAAAGTGGCAAGTAGTGCCGAATGTTGTCCAGAATGTGGGAACAGAGAATGGCCGAGTATTTTGGTAAGTAGAGGCGTAGAGCAAGTTTGTTCTCAGTGTGGAGGGAGTGGAAAGGTAGGAGCTTACTTGCCTATAACAGGTCCTTTTGGTAAGAATAATCATATGGAGTGGGGAATGAAACCGGTAACTTGCTCAACATGTTTTGGCAAGAAACGAGTCCGGTATTGTCTCTATAGGAATACAAAGACCGGCGCTGAGTCGTATGAATACGAACCAGTAACGTAACTTCTAACTTGCGGCCACAAACCCGCGTTAGTAACGACGACGACCTGAAGCGTTCGACCTACCAGAGTATTGGTAAGACGGATGTTTTTTTGCCACCCTCCTTATTTAACTTACAGCATATGATACTGTTTCTAAAATAAATAGGATTAGGAGCTATTTATTCTCTAAAGTAATAAAAAAATATCATTTTTTTTTGCCTTTTTGATAGCGTTTATGATGCTGGTATTTATTATCGACATTTTTTTCAAAAAATCCGCGTGTCAAGAACTTAAAAAATATCCACGCATCTGAATTACAATATCCCAACATACTGGAGGATGTCATCCCTCTGTTCTAATTCGTATGAATGGTACTAGAGAGGAAAATGGTTAGGGGTTATTTTTATTTTAGGATCTTGTCTAGAATAGCGTAGTCGTTCTATGCTGGTTCTATGACCAAGCGGTTGATTAAAAACAGTA
>PFAJ01000054.1 GCA_002773695.1 Candidatus Doudnabacteria bacterium CG10_big_fil_rev_8_21_14_0_10_41_10
CCGCATCCCGCGCCGTTTCCTTTGCATTTTTGTGCGGCTCCTCCCCCCATCCCCCTCCACCGCAAAAATTGAAAGGAAAAGGAAACGGCGCGGGTGCAAGGCGCAAGATAATTATATGGCACATTGGCATATAGCGCAATGGAATATATTATACATTTATGCCAAGATCATTATACAAAGACGAACACAATAAAATCGTTGAGCGCCTCAAAGAGGCGCGACTTGAGATTGGTCTTGGGCAGGTTGAAGTTGCGGAAAAGCTCGGCAGGACGCAGTCCTACGTTTCAAAAATCGAATCCGGACAGCGCCGCTTTGATGTCTTACAACTCAAAGAGTTTGCAAAACTCTACAAAAAAGATATTTCTTATTTCATACAATGACACCACTAATAGCACAACATTTTGCAAATAAAGATTTTGATCTTCGGAAGAAATTTCTAGGGTATTCGCGTTACATGGATCAAAAAGTTACCCCAGATGTTTTAGCATTTATTGCTGACTGCATATTAAACCTACCTGAAGGACAATCATTTACAGTGCGAAATATTTGGGAGTCTGACTATTTTGAAAAGAACACCAAAGCAATTTTTGGAAAACCTGCTCCATCAAATGACTCAGCATTTTCTGAGTACAATAAATTTATCGGACAACCACTTAAAACTCTTGCTTACGCACAGGTGCTAAGCGAAACGAAAAACGGACAAACAAATCAATATGCAATCAACAACAAGGAGCTTTTGGAATATATTTCTCTCAACGAGAGGGGTGCGTTGGATTTTCTATGCGAATATCTAATAAAAGTCCTAACTGACAGCGGTTTCTATTCACATTTTGAGACATATCGTGATCAAGTGAGCGTGAACCGCGATTCCGGTAGTTTTGACACCCTCAAACAAAGATTCCAACGCTTCATGCGTGGCAACACAGAGATCAACGGGATTTTAGAAATAAATCGAATTTTTCCCAAAGTACTAAATCCGCTAGCGGTTAAAGAAAATATTCCCGGGAGTGAAAAGGGGCACATGACCAAACACCCCTTCATGTTTAGCGAGTTGATGTACAACCGAACAAATTTCCGTGACCTGAAAAAAGCAAAAGGTGTTTCAAGACAAGAGGCTATTGAGCTTGTATCAGAGCAAAGGCAACAGGAGGATTTTACAGAATATCGAATTACGAAAGCGATGGAACTTATCAAGCGAAAGTACACTGCAAGTGAGATACGAGACAAATGGGCTGATGGACCAGCTACTTATGTACATCACATTTTCCCGCGCGCTAGGTATCGTAAGTATGCCGCACATACAGAAAATCTTATTAAGCTAACAGCCGAACAGCATTACGGGCATGCCCATCCGAGTGCCAGAACACAAGAAGTAGATCCTGATTATCAGATACAATGTCTTCTCGCAAAATGCGACAGCATTGAAGAGTCTTTGCGAAACGGAGAATTTATCTACTCAAAAGACAGTTTCATTTCCATGATAAATACTTGCCTTGGATTGGAGATAGATAGTAAATCATCTTTTGATGATTTACGAAAAGCGCTCGCCCGCGCACAGACCAAGGCTTAAGCTGTCTTGGCTAAACCGAAGAAAAATACTGAATTGTTGTCAATATTTAATGATCTGGTTCCGTAATTTCTAGCAACCCTATAAAACTCTACAAATTCCTTTGAATTGTAGTATGCAAGATTATCTTCGGTAACTTCAGTCCCTCCTTTCGGGATGAGTACAGCAACCGAGCCATCTACGATAGTATCTTCAGGCAAAAAACACGCTCGCGGATTGTACGTTAAATTTGGAACTAGAACAGCCGTTTCGTGGTTAACATACTTTCCAATTGCCAAATCATCATACTCATCGATATAGGAATCGTAATTTGGAATATCTACAATTATATTACTCCCGATATTTCTAGATTTAAGAACACGAATGCGTCCTGTCGACCTTGTAATCCTTTTGGTGATTTGACGATCACGGTATGCAACAAATACTCCAAAATTAAGCTTGGAAGCAACGTTGTCGAAAAAAGTATCGCGGTAGACAAGCCAATATGGAAACTCTGGCGAACAAATATATTTTTGCTCTTTGAAACCTATTTCGTTTTTTACATACGACTCGACTAGGGTCTGATTGTCCAGTCCTTTCTTTTTTGTGTTCAAAATTAGGCTAATTGTTTCTATCTTGACTCCTCTGAACCCTTTTTCTCCATAATCAGTGATTTTCTCAATCGCAAATTCAGCGATGTATTCTCGGGTGTCGTTAAATTCTGGTGTCGAAAGAAAGCTTTTAGGAATTATCAAAGCTACAGTATCAGCATGACCCATTGCTTTCTCAAGAAAAAAAGAAAAGAGATTGTTGGTTTTTTGATTACGCTTGTCCTTTTTGTATTCGGTTAGTAATTTGTCGTCATCGGTTAATTTGCCAAAAGGAGGGTTACCTACAACAATGTCGTAGTGTTCGCTTGCAGTAGCAAATAGTCCGTTGCGACAAAACAATAGAAAATCCTCATTGATAAAATTGATTTTGAAGTTGCTCGGTATATTTAGTTTTTGAATCAAGACTTTCAAAATCTCAATTGCATTAGGGTCAATATCAATTAAATCAATTTGTACCTCGGGAACCGATTTATATTTCTCAATTAGTAATGGTAAAAAATTACCTGCTCCGGCTGATGGTTCAAGAATTTTAACCGAGGAAAATTTTGAAGCATCGGGCAGGTCTTTGATCACTGTGAAGCAGATATCTTGGCGCGTGTAATAGGCCGCATGTTCGAGCCTTGCGGCATTTGCAAGCTCGATAATCTTTGACAGTTCAGCGTAAGAATAGCGTTCGATATTTTTTTTAACAAAAATCTTTATTTGTTCAACTGAATATAGTTGGTTTTTATCAATAATTCTCTGAACCTCTTTTTCATCTAGTACAACTTTCTGAATTGAATTCCTGATGTTCTCGGCGACTTGTCTGAAGATGACTGTTGGAACAGCCTCTCCGAGTGACTGGCGGATATTCATTTCCTCCTTTTTCAAAAACCTTTGTTTTTCAGCAAGTGAAAATTTATTTAGTTCTTCCTCGGGAATATGCGTCCATCTAAACGAATCGGGAACAGACATGAGACGCATGACTTCGCGGACGCTAAATACACGATTATCGGACGGGTGGACTGTTGCTTGACTCGCCAAGATGTCATTTCTTGTATGTACACACGCACCTGCTTTGTCCCAGTAGCAACGTGAATACTTATCCCCATTTTTTTGAGTATTAAATACAATTTTGTCATCTACCACTTTATGGGGACGCCTTTTTTGATCTTTATTATCAAATGCTGATTCTCCTTCTTTCGTATTCTCAATCCAAGCAAGCATATGTTCTGCATATGGTCGGAAATTGTGATAAATATCGTTCTCGTCAACTTCTCCCATTGTTTTAAGTGACTTCAAGTCACCAATTACCTCACGGACAGTTCTCTCGCCTTGGAGTGTCGGCATAAAGTCTAATGGCGTAATTTCTAGCATGTCTTTTCGCACACCAAGCACAAGTGTGCGAGTACGGCTAGACGGGTTGCCATAGTCTTTAAAATTAATCACCTGATAATGAATGTTGTAACGACCGCCGAGATTCAATTCGATAGCTTCACGGATTTTTCTTTCTTTCCCATCCACATCGGTACATACACTATTGAGAAATGCGCGGACGTTTTCAAACAAGAAGAATTTGGGGTTAAACTCGTTCACTAATTTTACAGATTCAACAACAAGTGAATTTCTAGAAAGTTCGTCTCCTTTCTTATGATTTGCAACTGACATACCTTGGCACGGTGGGGTTGCTATGAGTACATCCAATTCCTTTATACCGTGATTTTCTTTCCAGAAATCTAGTTCTTTGCGAATTTTATTCTTTGCTTCTTCTGTTGTTATATCCTCAGAAATGTATCCGCTTTCATATCGACACTTATGGTTATGTTTTTGCACATTCAGTCTACGTTCTATTATTTCGTTAGTTGCGACACACTCAAATTCTTCTTGTTTAAATCCATAGCAGCCGACACCAGCACTACTAAATAAGCTGATGTAAGTAAGTGGATTGTTTTTTGAATTGTGTTGCATCATATATATTATAGAAAATGTAAATACTCTTGGGAAGGGCGGACTATCTTTTAACTACTCCGATTATTCTTCCGTTAATCATAAAATCGTCTTCGCTGGAAACTTTAATTGGTTTATGTTTTGGATTACTGGACTCTGAAATAAGTATGACGTCTCCAGTTTTTTGATCTCGTAGAAACTTTTTCAAGTTTGCCAGACCATCACGTACGGCTAATACATAATCACCGCTTTTCGGTGACTTGTATTCAGAATCAATAATTGCCAAGTCCCCATCCTCGAGATTATTTCCATCTATGCTTGCTTTATTCATTGAATCCCCGTCAACCCTAACAGCAAAAATACCTGATTGTTTGCGTACGATTGTGCGAGGAACTTTTTGATAAGCCTCAATATTTTCTTCTGCAAAAAATGTTGCTGGACCAGCGTTGGCAGAACCCAGAAGAGGCACCAATGCAAAACCACTGCGGCTTGATTTACTTATCAAATCGCTAACACTTCTTTTTTTCGGAAGAGATAAAGAGCGTGTCTTATTTTTCAATCTATCAAGATAACCTTTTGATCTTAATGATTCCAGATGTTGATGGATTGTAGCTACAGAGTTTAGACGAAAATGCTTACGGATTTCATCAATGGTTGGTGAAATTCCATTTTTGCGTGAGTATTCAGTAATAAAATCAAGAACTTGTTTTTGCCTTTTCGTTAGCATGCTTTAAGTATAATACAGATACCGAAAATAAACCGAAGGTTATCCACAGGTTGTCAACTTATACTTTCGGTACATTTTCGGTATTGATGATATAATGAAGTTTCTACCGAAGGTCGGCGGTAGTTTATTAGTCAGCGTAAATTAGTAAAATCTCATGGCAAGAAATCGTAACACAACTCGCGATGGATATTCTTTCGATACGGCAACCATTGAAGCCGTTTGGAAGAAAGGAACTCCTGAGTCATACGAAGGGTTTCGGAAAGACGCTTGCAACGCAAGTATGCAGCGCTCAAAGTACGGGCAAACAGTGCAGTACGGATGGGAAATTGATCACATTAAGCCCGTTGCCTCGGGCGGCTCGGACGATTTGAACAATCTCCAACCACTCCAGTGGGAAAACAATCGCGCGAAGAGCGATGAATACCCACATAAGACGTGCGCTATTAGAAGTTAGACAAGAAAAACTATGGCTCATCAAAAAACTACAAGTCGCAGAGTTGCGAGCAAGGCCAGTAAAATATTGCGGAGCAGACAATCTTCTTCGCGTGTTAAGTCGGTTGCAGGCAGTGCCTTGTCCCAAAAACACGGTCGCGGACGTCGTTAAAGGTGCTTGGAAAACGTGTCGATGTAAATAGAGCCTGCGTACTTGATACGACACTCGGAACTTCAGACACGACAGAACGGCACGTACAAAGGCGATTGGAAGGCACACCTTCTCACAAAACCCCGAGAGGGGTTTTGTGTTTTTACACTTACCTTAAGGGAGCCGCCCGCGTTAGCGGGCGGACTTGCGTGCGCACGGGTGGGAGAATTCGCGCGAAGCGCAAATTCGTGGGGCAAGCGCATTATGATTTGCTTGTGCCATTCGGTAGTTTGGCACAATCCGCTTTTTAGAGTCACCACAAACTCAACCGAAGCCACAGAGCGAACACGAAGCCCGCACCGAAGAGGCTCGCGAGCGAATGCGAGCGGCCAGTGCGAGGAGCGGGCGAAGTGTGAGCGGATGTTAGAATTACCACCAAGCGTGGCTACGGGAGCGCCTCGGGCAGCCACGAGGACGGAGAAAGCAAAGATTGGGAATGAAGCAAAGCTGAATGACCTTTCGACGCTTTTGGAGGACGAAGTGGCGGTAGCAGATCGCGCCGTTTCCTTTTCCTTTCAATTTTTGCGGTGGAGGGGGATG
>PFAJ01000016.1 GCA_002773695.1 Candidatus Doudnabacteria bacterium CG10_big_fil_rev_8_21_14_0_10_41_10
TAAAACCTTAATCTTGGCAAAAGTTTCAAGCTCCGGCTTAATTTCTATAGGTTTTGATTTAGCCATATATAAATAGTGAATTATAAATCATTTAAGGAAGCAGGCTTTTGAACCAATCTCTCATCTTGCCGACTGCCTGATCAACTGAAGAAAAGTTAGGTAGTCCCGTTCGTCGCTTAACGGTGGCTCCGTGACTGCCCCACAAAGCCAGCCCCAAAGCCGTGGCATATGACGGATCATTAATCTTGTCAATCGGCGCTTCTTTAGCTCCCAAAGGCAGCCCTTCAAAAACCGGCAGCTTAAGCTTGCCTTTAGCAAACTCTAACAGGCCAGGCAGTTTAGCTCCCCCGCCGGTCAAAACCACGCCTGAAGGCAAGAGGCCGGACCTATTAATCTTCTTCAGCTCCTTGTCAACTAAAGACAAAATTTCTTCAACTCTGGCTTGAGCAATATCCGATAGCTCCTTAAGCGAAACCATGGTTCGTTCTTTTTCAGTAGGCGAATACTTAGATAAGTCAATTTCATCACGCTTGCTGATTTTTTTATCATCCAGCTGAACCACTTCCAGCTTAATCGCTTCAGCCGTTTCAATGGAAGTCCTCAGACCAATAGCAATATCGTTGGTGATATTATTGGAACCGATCGGCAAAACCGCCGTATGCAAAACATCACCTTCCTCATAAACAATCAAACTGGTGGTCTGACTGCCAATATTAACTAAAGCCACGCCCAGCTCCTTTTGTTTTTTAGTTAAGGTGCTTTCGGCCGTGGCCAAAATGCTAAAAACCAGATCATCAATATCAATGCCGGCTCGGTAAATGGATTTAGTCAGATTTTTAATCTGTGAAGACAGGCCCATCACAATCTGAGCGGAAACTTCCAGCCTGACCCCGGTCATGCCGACCGGATCCTTGATGCCCGACTGGCTGTCAATCTTAAAATCCTTGGGAATAACATGCAAAATTTCATAGTTAGCCGGAGTAGCCACGGCTTGAGCCGCCTCAATCGCCCTAGCCACGTCATCATCAGTAATCTCCTTGTCGGCTTTGGCAACCGCTACGACGCCAGTGCTTTCCAAAGTCTTGATATGGGTGCCGGAAATACCGACTACTGCCCGGTCAATCGGCAGACCAACCATTCTTTCAGCCTTTTCAAAAGTTTCGGAAATAGAAGAAACTAGGTCTTCAATGTTAGTCACCATGCCTCTGCCAACACCTTCGGTAATATTTTCGGCAGCGCCAATAATCTGCCAACCGCTTTCGCCCTGGTGGCTTAAAATAATTGCCCTAATATTGTTGGAACCAATGTCCAATCCAGTTATGATTTCTTGCTGAGACATAAACGATTACTAGCCTTTATTATAATAAAAAAAATCTTTCTTGGCAATGAAAAATCTTTTCCACATTTTGAACAAAATTGGTGTTCAATTATTTTTTGCGCTATTTAAAATTTTTTCCGTCAGAGAGTTCATTATTTTCTCGTCCGCATCAGTCTGATGATCAAAACCCAAAATATGCAGAAGTCCATGAACAAATAAAAAGCTAACCTCAGCTTGAATGGTCTTATTAAGCTCCCTAGCCTGCTTTTTAGCCTGCTGGTAACAGATAACCACTTCCTCAGGCTCTTCAAAGGACAAAACATCTGTAGCTTTATTCTTGGACCGGTATCTATTATTAAGATCCTTAATCTTGAGCGGACTAACAAAAGCGACTGACAAATCCAGCTCTGGCTTGAGTTGTAACAGCTTAAAGGCAATTTTGGTGTAATTAAGGAAAAGAGCCTCATATTTTGAGGCCACTTTAACCTGATAATTAATAGCTAAATTAATCATTTGCCTAAAATTTATTAACTCTCGGGAGCCACAATAACTGAATCTCCCTGATTACTACCTGTCTCCTGATTTTCAGGCGAACCAAAGAAGATAAAGCTGTTTAAAACCAACTGATAAGTGGTCTGGAAATTCATCTGCTGCTGAGTGCCAATATTGTAAGTGATGATATAAATCTTAGAGCCGTAGCTGACGTAAGTATTTAAGCCGTCTTCGGTCTGCACGGCCGAAAAACCGCCGATCATCAGGCTTCTTAAAGATCTGGCCAAATCAGCATTGTTTTGAGCTAAATACCAGTTATAGGCGGAAACGCCCAGTGGATTATCAGCTACAATCACTTCAATAAACTCTCCGGTAGTAGCGGTAAAAATAACCTCACTGTCATTAGCAGTTAATGATCTGGCAGACCAGACTTTAGGGTAGAATAAGGAGTAAGGGTGGCTGGGGTTCTGATAAATTTCAATTAGACTGCTGTCGATTAAGCGTCCCTCGGCACTGGTTGGATCGTAATGGTTCAAAATTTCCTGAGCATCATTAAAGCCGTCGCCGTCAGTATCCTGATTAGTGGAGTTGGTTTGATAAATATTTTCTTCTATATCCGTCAACTGATCGCTGTCCGTATCCAAACCCTGTCTTAAGGCCTGAGGTTGATCGCCTTCGGCCTGAGAATTCTGATTATCGTCTGAATCGTCCTGATTATCCTGTTCCAGCCTAAAAACTTCTTCAGGGGTAATGCCCGAGGCCGTAGCAATATAACTGCCCTGCCGTAGCCTGGCAACTCCCCACAAGCCGCCCTGCTCCAAAGCAAACTTCAGCTGGTAATTAAGCTGATCCTCTTCCGGAAGATATTCATAAGCCAAACCGCCTGGCCGAGGATTAATCGGCACTTCTGACAAAAATTCCGGCGCCAGAGCATCTAAATCGGTAGGGAAAACTTGATAAGAATTAAAATGAAGCAATAAAGCCGTTCTTAGCTGGCTAACGTCAGTAATTCTCTGAAGATCGCGTCCGCCCTGAGAGTCTGCAGTCTGCTGCTGACTATCCTGATTATCAGCTTGATTAGTATTCTGATTGCTATTAACGTTCTGATTGCCATTAACCTGAACATCAGATAAGTCAGGCAGTTCTCCAACTTCCTGAGGACTGCTAAAAAACATAATAGCAACCACAATAATAGCGGCTAAAGCCACGACGATGATTGAGCCGATAATAAACCAGTTCAGCCTTCCTTTCTTCTTAGGCAGGCTACCGGCCTGCCTAAACTTCTGAGGCATGGCATGAACATCTGACTCAATAACCTCTAAATTATCACTACTATCATTCATGGCTTCAATATCTAAATTATTAGCTTCGTCAGGGGGAGTAAACATAATTTTATTTTTATTTTAGCAATTAAGTTAAGATTAAATTTGTTCTTCAAAATTATCCAAACGGCCAGGGCCTAAAGGATCATAACCATCTCTGACTTCCTTGCCGTCATTATAGCCGTCTCCATCACTGTCCGGATTAAGGGGATCGGTCTGATATACCCTAACTTCTTCCAAGTCAAACAGCTGGTCTTGATCAGTATCCGGACTGTTGGAATCCGTACCTAATTCATTTTCTTCAGCGTCAGTTAAACCGTCACGATCGGAATCAAGACTGTCATCACGCAGGCAGGTCGGCGGCAAAGGACAGCCGTTTTCGTCAACTGAATTCTGCAGCTTACCATCTCTACAGAAATCAGGGCTGGGCGGAGTTATTTCTGGACACTGTGGTTCTTCTTCTGTCTCCTCAAACGCCTGATTGGTATTGGCATTACGGTTTAAATTCAAATTAGTGATATTATCTTCAAACTGCTGATTTATATTCTGAGGGTTTAAATTATTGACATTAATGCCGCCTGGCAATAGCTGGCCCTTAAACAAATTCTGGTAAACAAAATAGATGCCGCCCAAAACAATAACCACCAAAACAATAATACCAATGATGACAAATTTCTTTTTACTACCGCCACGACGGTCTTCATCCAAATCATCAGGCAGTCTGGACAAAGGATCCTGGAGTCCCGGATCGGACTGCGTCTGATTCTGATTCATCTGAGGCTGAGTAGCCTGCTGAGGTTGGGGCATCACTGTCGGCTCCGGCGCCTGATCGGTATCGGCAAAAATATCTTCCGTGCCCGGAACCTGGCCGGGATTTTTCGGCCTAACCGGCGGCTGACTGCTTTGAGGCAAATCTACCGGCGGCTGATTCTGGGGCTGAGGTTGGCCTCCACCAGCCGGAAATTGTTGGTTATTATTTTGATCATCAAACATAACTCTCTAAATTAATTTTTAACACTTCTTTATTATAGTATTTTTTTTAAAAAATTTCACCCATTAGCTGTCTATAAACGATAGGCCTGGAAGTCATCGTACCAGCTCTGGGCACAGTCAGCCCAGAGGCCGACGCCAAAGCTGCCGCCTGACAAAGCTCCTTCGGTATCATCAATAAAGGTCGGCCAGTCATCAATCTCCGGCATGGCCTGGCCATCAGCCCAAGTCTGCATGGCAATATTGGTCTGACCCATATCCCTGGTAATCTTCATACCCAGCCAGTACCACTGATTAGCCGGCACAATTTGTCCGCCTACCCACCAGTCATCTTCAGAATAAAATACGCCATCAATATTAATCGGTTCATTCATTCTGTTCATACGGCCCAATCTCAACCGATACCTGTTCTGATAGTTAACCCAGATAACATAAGCCTGATCCTGAGCCGGATTACCGTTAGCTTGATAGTTACCCATCAATAAAGTGGTAGGATTGTCATTCTCTCCGTCATCAAGCAGCTGATATCTGTACATAATTACTACATCATCCTCATCAAAATTTCTGGGCACCAAGCCTTTGATATACCATAACTCATTATCCTCGCCGCAGCTATAGCCGCCCAAACTGACCATTTCGCCCTTTAAGGTAAAAGGATTGAAGTTTTCGCCTGGCACTTCGGCAATGCTCCAGCGCACCTGTCCGGCGCCATGATCACGAGTCTGCCAACTATGCTGACGATAGTCGGCAATATTGGGCGGAGTATAGACATTGCCGTCATTAAAATTATCTAAAAAGATTCTGTTGCCAGGCAGA
>PFAJ01000010.1 GCA_002773695.1 Candidatus Doudnabacteria bacterium CG10_big_fil_rev_8_21_14_0_10_41_10
GAGTAGGGTGTGAATTCGAATTTCCCCACTCGGACGTTTCGGCTCACCACCAGGGCGGTAAACCAGAGGACATCGCAGCTGTCGGTACGCCGGTGCAAGGGAGTTGACAGCGTGTTGAACGTCGAGACGCTGACAGCCTTGCTTTTGAGCAAGTTGATGTTGGCCCCGCCGATAGCCCCGAATTGCGCTTGGCCCAAAACAGTGGTGGCGGTGGCTCCGCCGAACACATCAATCCGGTCGGTGGCGCCGTACCAATACTGCGCCGAGGAAAAGGACAGGGTGGTAAAGTCTTTCACCGCAAGCGCGTTGCTGGCGGCGAAGTAGGCGGTTTTTCCCTTCCCGGAAGTATCGGCGGTGATTTGGACTTGGGTGTAGGCGATGCTGTTAGCCAGGCCGAAAAGGATTGCAAGGATTGTAGTGGGTTTCATAGCTCCTCCAAGGTTCCAATTTTCAGAGTCCGATATTCAATTTTTCGGATTCTGGAAAGGGGAGGGAAGACTATCGCGCTTCCCAAAAGCGAACCGCTTTACGGCTGGTCAGGCCGAACGGTATACTTGTTGATACCAGTCGAGATGCTCCACAATCGGCCGCCCGATTGGGAAGTACGTACCCAGACATTGTCCTGCTTTTATCCAGTACATGCCGGAGCCGTGCCATGCTTCAGTCTGGTCAAGCGGTTTTTCCCGTTCGTATTCGGCTTGGTTAGTGAGCCACTCGTTTCGAGCGTACTGTATATAACAGTAGCCGTTAGCTCGAAACTCGATGACTATTTTGAATCTGTTTAGGCCGCCGGCTCTGCTCCGAATTGCGCGATGGAGAATATCGCAGGCAATGTGCCAGCCCTCTTGTTTCAATCTGGCAACAGTCGCTCCATCAACATCTGCTTGTCGGGCGGTCGCAATTATAGCCTCCATGATTCGTTTCGGCCTGGCGTCACTGGAAAAGCAATCCTGAAAACAATCAACAACCGTTACCATTTCATCCCTCCTATTTGATTTTGAAATGATATCGTACTACAAAAAATAATTATTGTCAATGTTTGTGATATGGTATTTTATAAAAAAACTCTTAAATAAAGCAAAATATAAACATTATTATTTATTTGTCAAAAAAATTGACAATATTATATTTCTGGTGTATACTAGTAATATGGATACTATTCAAGTGCTAAAGAAATCTGGTCTTTCGGACAAAGAGGCCACTGTCTACCAGGCGGCGCTGGAGCTCGGCACCGCTTCGGTGGATGCTATTTCCAAAAAAGCCGGCATCAAACGGCCGACAACGTATCTGGTCTTGGACGATTTGGCCAAGCGGGGATTAGTGACGCTGGTGCCGCGAGCCAAAAAGTCGCTCTATGCCGCCGAGTCGCCCGAGCGTCTGATTGGAGATGCGGAACGCCGGGCAGAGCTACTCAAGCGCGCTCTGCCGGAGATGCTGGCGTTTTACAATACCAAAAAAGACAAGCCGACAATGCAACTTTATGAAGGCAAGGAAGCGGTTTACGAGATTTATGAGCGGATTTTACTGGCTAAAGACGTCGCTTTCTTTTCAACTATCCGCGATGTGCTCGCAGAGTATCCGGATATTCCGAAACGCCTGAACGCTTTGGCGATAGCGGGCAAAACGCGGGTCCGCGAGTTTCTTACCCGTAGTACTGCCGATATCGACTATGCCCGGACGATGAAGCGCGGCGAATTTTTCCAACAGCGGTTCGCCTCGCTTGCCGGCGAGTTCTTTACCGACAACTGCTTGTTCGACGGTCAGGTGGCGTTTTTTTCTTTTGATCCGCATATTTTCGTCGTACTCATAAAACACAACGGCATCTACGGTTCGCTCAAAAGTCTGTATGATTATGCCTGGGCCGCGGCGATTCCTTTTGAACAAGTGGCTAGCCAACCCATAAAAAAGATTTAAGAATTTTGATTTAAGAATAAAAATTGGATTCCGGATAGCCCTCAGTTTATCTCGTATTTGATATGGGATAGCTTCCGGAATAACAAGCAAGAGTATGCCGGAATTACCCGAAGTCGAAACCGTGGTACGCGAGTTGAATCGCAAGCTAAAAAACAAGACGATCAAAAGCGTCGAGGTTTTGTTGCCGAAAATTGTGAGCCTGGGGCCGGGCACCGTTTCTCCGAAACGGCAAGTTTCAAGTTCTAAAGTCAGCAAGTTCATCAGGTTATTGAAGGGACAGAAAATTCGGTTAGTGGCGCGGCGGGCGAAATTACTGATTTTTGATTTTTATCGTGGCACTCGCGCCCCCAACCTCACCCGCTCTTCGGGCACCCTCTCCCAAGTGGGAGAGGGGGTGGGGGAGAGGCAGGTGAATCAAAACACCGAATTAACCACTCTGCGTCAGATGGGCGTTAAAATCGACGGTTCTTTAGCGATGTTGGTACACCTTAAAATGACCGGGCAGTTTATCTACCTGAAAAAAACTCAACTTAATAAAAAGATACGGATTCTTAACAAAGCTAACGCGTCATTGCTTTTAATGCCATGCAAGTACACCCATGTTATTTTTTCGTTTACTGATGGTTCAAAATTATTTTTTAACGACCTTCGCCAATTTGGATATTTGAAACTAGTTGCCGATTCGGAATTGGATTGCGTGAAAGAGTTGAAAGATTTTGGGTATGAACCTCTGGATAAATCGTTTACTTTAGAAAAATATTTAGAAATTGTAAAAACAAGGCCAAATGGAAAAATAAAACAAGTTTTAATGGATCCAAAATTGGTGGCGGGGATTGGCAATATCTACAGTGATGAAATTTTATTTCATGCCGGTGTACGGCCGGGAAGAAAGGTATCGAGCCTTAAGCATCAGGTATTAGGTATGATTTTTAATGAAATTAAGAGGGTGCTGCGAAAAGGGATTGAGACCAAAGGGTCATCGGTGGGGGATTTTATCCGCACTGACGGTAGTTGGGGGAGGATGGGCAAGTATCACTATGTTTACGGCCGAGCAGGGCAGGAATGCAAAAAATGCGGTACAATAGTAAAGAGTGAGAAGTTTAACGGGAGAACCGGCAGTTTTTGCCCTAGTTGTCAGGTATAAAGTATGAAGTAGTAGGTATAAGGTATGGAAGAAAACCAAAATAAAATTAAAAGTTTTACAGATTTAATGGCGTGGAAGGCAGGACACGAATTGGTAATCTTAATTTATAGAATAACCAAGAGCTTTCTGAAAGACGAAGTGTTTGGTCTGACTAGCAAGATGAGAAGATGTGTAATATCGATAACCTCTAATATAGCGGAAGGTTTTAGTCGGTAATCTATAAAGGAAAAGATTTATTTTTATACCATAGCCCTTGGATCGCTGACAGAGTTGCAGAATCAGATAATAGTATCCAGGGATATAGGATATATTAATGGTAAAATGTTTAATAGTTTGGCTGAAAAAACTGTTAGGGCCCACAAGCTTATCAATGGAATGATTAAATATTTTAAAAATACTTAATACTTAATATTTCTTAATTATGAATATCGACAATGAACATTGGGAGCAGTTAAAAGAAAATTTAAACGGAAAATTTGAAATCATTGAAGACACAACTGAAGATTTGATGATGGATACCGGAGAAGGAGAGATAAAGTCCGGCGAGCAAAATGTTTTGATCGTTAAAACTCCAATGGGGGAAATAAAAGTGGTTCGCGAAGTTAAACCAAAAGTTTTGGACAAAAAAACGATTTTTAGTCATAGACAGGGGCAGAGCGCGCAGACGGAATATAAATTTTCAGCCACGGAAAAAACTTATAAACTGCGTTTGTATAAACAGGATGATATGGGAGAATGGCAGGAACTAAACGAGGAGAGTTTGAAAGGAATGATATAGTGATAGAAATCCAAATCTCAAATTACAAATGTCAAATCAAGTTCAAGCTCAAAATCAAAATTATATTGTTTGACATTTAGATATTTGAAATTGATTTGTAATTTGGATTTTGATATTTGGATTTACAATATTATAATTCCCCGGCAGATTTAAAGAATAAATAATTTATGCTTTCAGCACTTGAAAAGTCGATATTTCAAACCCTCGCCTTTTTTGCTTCGCTGGAACACCCGTTAACTTTGTTGGAAATCCATAACTGGTTGATTCGGAGCGAGGAAAGCCAGCCGCCGGCAAGTTTTAAAGAGATAGAAAAAACTATCGAGGTTTTGGGTGATAGAATCGCTGGGCAAAACGGGCTGTATACTTTGCCCGGCAACGAGCAGTTTTTTACAAACCGACATTTTACTTATATAAATTCTTTAAAACTTTTCAAAAAAGCCATTCAGTTTGGTTCCGGGATGCGACATCTCCCGTTTGTTCGGGGGGCTGCGCTGGCGGGGTCGGTAACATGGACAAATTCATCGGAACAATCGGATATCGATATTTTTATCATCACCGAACCGGGTAGAATATTTTTAGCCAGGCTTTTCGTTTCCGCTTACTTCCAAATTTTTGGTGGCCGACGTCATGGAAACAAAATAAAAGATCGGTTTTGTTTGAACCACTACGTTTGCTCGGGCAAATTTTTTGAAAAAGATCGAAATATTTATACCGCTTTGATTTATGCAAATCACACACCAATTTTTGGTGAGGAAGAGTTTGAAAAATTATGGAAAAAAAATATTGGTTGGATGAAGCGATTTTTATTGCAACCGCAGTTTCCTTCATCGCACGAGTTTGATTACGCAAAGAGCCGGGGAAGTAGAGTCCAAAAAATAACGGAAACACTTTCGCAGCCAGTCGCCCCGGCGCTAGAAAAAATTTCTGCTTATTTTCAGAGACGAAGAATTCAACAAGGCCCATATGTTTCTGTGGCGCAAGACGAGCTTTCTTTTCATCCAGACTCGAAAGGACAGCGGGCTTTAGCAAAATATCAGCAGGTTTTAGAAGAATGCTGGATTCAACCCTCTAACGTAAATCCTGATTAGCTAATACCCGCGCAAAAAACTCGTCTGGCTTGTAGAAATTCAGAGTCTT
>PFAJ01000044.1:0-6486 GCA_002773695.1 Candidatus Doudnabacteria bacterium CG10_big_fil_rev_8_21_14_0_10_41_10
TACCCTGCAGGAAGTTTTAGGGATCGTTATTTTCCCCAGGTATTAGGGAGATCGCGTCGTTATGTCGGAACAGATTTCGAACCTTAGCCCTCCTCTCACTTACCTTTCGGGCATCCTCTGCCGCCAGGGGAGAGAAAAATATGGGAGGAGGGTTTCGTAGGGTGATGAGGATCAAGATTACTTTTTTTTCATCACTACATCATTATCTTTAACATCAATTATTAGGGTATCTTTTTTTTCTATCTCACCACTGACGATCATTAAAGCAAGTTGGTCTAGAATTTTTTTCTGTATGAGCCTTTTTAGGGGACGCGCTCCAAACGCAGGGTCGTAGCCTTCTTTGGATAAAAGCGCTTTAACCGAATCTTTAAATTGCAATTTGATATTTTGCTCGTCCAGTCGCGCTTTTACGACATCTAGTTGAAGTTTAACAATTTCTTGGATATCTTTTTTGGACAACGGATGAAAAAAGATCGTCTCGTCTAATCGGTTTAGAAATTCCGGTCGGAAAGATTTTTTCAAAATGTCCATAACCCTTTCTTTCATAGCCGCTTCATCCGGGACACCGTCATCAGTTTTTTCAGTAAACCCGATCGAAAACTGCCGCATTAAATCTGATCCCAAATTGGAAGTCATGATAATGATAGTGTTTTTAAAGTTGACCTTGCGTCCCTTGGCGTCGGTCATCCGACCCTCATCGAGGATTTGTAATAGTGAATTGAAAATTTCCGGATGTGCTTTTTCGATTTCGTCAAACAAAATTACCGAGTATGGTTTGTGCCGCACTTGTTCGGTTAGCTGTCCGCCTTCTTCGTGGCCGACATAGCCGGGAGGGGAGCCGATGAATTTGGAAACTGAATGCTTTTCGGAATATTCCGACATATCAACCCGAATAATCGCTTTTTCGTCGTTAAATAAAAATTCAGCCAGAGCTTTGGCGGTTTCGGTTTTACCAACCCCGGTTGGCCCCATAAAGATAAAACTGCCAATTGGTCGGTGGGGCTCTGCAATCCCAGACCGCGATCTGCGGATTGCGTTGGCAACGGAGGTAAGCGCTTCTTTTTGTCCGACCACGCGATTGGTTAGTTCTTTTTCCATACTTTTCAGTTTCTCACCTTCCGATTGCAACATTTTTTCTACAGGAATACCCGTAGCGCGAGAGATAACATGAGCAATATCTTCCGAAGAAATTTCTTCTTTTAAAATTGCATGCTTGGTTTGCAATTGACCCAAACGTTTTTCTTGAATCTTTATTTTCTTTTCCAAATCAGGAATTTCTCCATAACGAATTTCGGCCACTTTGTTTAGATTTCCTTCACGTTCGGCACCATCAGCTTCATTTTTTAATTTATCAATTGTGCTTTTAGCTTCTCGAATTTTAGTAATAACATCCTTTTCAGCTTTCCAGTGTAGTTCCAAATCTTTTGATTGCTCGTTTACTTCAGCCAGTTCTTTTTGGAGGTGTTTAATTTTATCTTTAACTTCTTTAGCCGGTTCTTTTTTTAGCGCTTGTTTTTGAATTTCCAATTGGCGGGCTTTACGTTTCAGTTCATCTAGCTCTTCTGGCATACTATCGATTTCCATACGCAGGTTGGCAGAAGCTTCGTCAATTTGATCGATAGCCTTGTCGGGGAGAAAACGGTCTGATATATAACGGGATGAAAATTCGACCGCGGCAACAATTGCATCGTCGGTTATTTTTATTCCGTGGTGGACTTCATATTTTTCTTTAATCCCTCGTAAAATTGCTATCGTGTCTTCTACTGAAGGCTCCGACACATGCACTGGCTGGAATCTGCGTTCCAGTGCCGCGTCTCTTTCGACGTAGCGTTGATATTCTTTTAGGGTGGTTGCGCCTATAGCATGTAGGGTTCCGCGCGCTAACATCGGTTTTAACATGTTTGCCGCATCTAGGCCGCCTTCTGCCGCTCCTGCGCCTACGACCGTGTGCAATTCATCTATAAAGAGGACTATTTGTCCGGTAGACAGTTCTACCTCTCGGAGAACCGATTTTAACCTTTGTTCAAATTCGCCACGGAATTTTGCGCCAGCTAAAAGTGATCCCATGTCCAGGGAATAGATTTTTTTATTTTTTAATGACTCCGGAACATCACCGGCGATGATCCGTTGGACTAACCCTTCGACAATCGCGGTTTTACCGACTCCCGGGTCGCCAATTAGTACCGGATTATTTTTTGTCCGGCGGGAAAGCACCTGCATGACTCGGCGGATTTCGGAATCTCTACCAATAACCGGGTCAAGTTTTCCTTTGCGGGCCATTTCCGTAAGGTTCAGGGTATATTTATCCAAAGCCTGATAAGAAGATTCCGGATCGGGAGAAGTAACGGTAGAACCACCACGGATTTCTTTGAGGGAATTTAGAACTTTGTCTCGATTTATACCAATAGTCTCCAGAACTGTTTTTGCGGTCTGCCCTTTATCTAAAATTGCTAAAAATAAATGTTCAGTGGAAACATAATCATCTTTAAGTTTTTTTGCTTCTTTTATAGACTCGTTTAAAATTTCGTTTAAATTTTGGGTGATGTAAACCTGACTCATCCCGCCAAATACCACTGCGATTTGAGGAAGTGATAAAACTTTATCTTCGACTTTTTGCTCGACTATTTCCGGGTCTATACCAAGTTTTTCAAGCAAAGAGGGGACGATGCCACCTTCTTGAGTAACCAAAGAAAGTAGCAAATGGAGGCTATCGACCTGCTGTTGCTGTTTTTCAGCAGCAATAGCCTGTGAGCCGGCGATAGCTTCTTGAGCTTTTTGCGTAAATTTATCCAGTGGAAACATAAAAATAGTAAGTAGTTTATTGTGGTTAGTTTTCGTAAAAACTTATGAAGAAATCATATCATTAGCACTCTACCATGTCAAGTGCTAATCTTCCTATGTGCTAATTCTCCTACGCTAAAACTGCGGAAGGATAAGGCCTTTACCATCAAGCTTGGGAAATCCGATTCCCGCCAGCTCTTTCGCAGAAAGGGCCGGGTCTATTCCAATACGTATTACATGATTAATTAAGCTTATCAAATATATGGTTTCTCACTAAATTCATCCGATTTCCGCTCTTCCGAACCAGATGTTTTACTTTGATTAAACTAATTGTTAACCTTAACTGGAAGGAGGATGGTGATGAGAAAAATTCGGGAAAGATTTAGACAGGCGTTTTGGCTCTTAGCGCTCTTGATTTTCATCAAAGCTTTTAGCGCAAGAGCTAACGAAACGTCCGTGTTCCACATTCTGGCAATTCATCCTTATGGTCGATAACGGAGGACCAATATGAAGAAAATCGTCGGGTTCATAAAAGAGGAACTAAAGGACCTAAAAAAGGAAGGTGCTTATCAGTATATGTGGGGGAGCTTGCTTCCGGGAATGCTCTATGGAGTGGTTAGTATCTTTGGTCCTCCTGTAGATTTGCTTTTGAAGTTGCGTCTCAAACGGCTAGCAAAAAAGGCAAAGGTGCGCAATGAGAAAAAAAAGGGTCCTGTTCGTTGAAGCCCGCTTGGTTAACGAAAGCGGCTTTTTTTTGTTTAAAATTATCCTCTTGCAAAAAATGAACATTTATATACAATAAGTTTATCCCAAGTTCAAGGAGGTGCATATGACGCAAAGGTGATAACCTGGCATGCGTCTACAAGACACTCAATCTCTGATTTTCCGGGCCACAGATCCGTTCGGTGAGACCTTAGTCGTTCGTGAACTATTTAACGGCGTAAAAGCTCTTACCGATGCCTGCGACGCTCATACTATTGTCCTTCCCGAAGAAGGACGCCATGCCGATCTTCGTTATCGGCCCACTCTACCAGTTACCATAGAGCTTTCTGAAGAGGCTGAATACGTCTTTGTTGCACGAGATCGACGTATCGGAGTCGCCGAATTTCCGGAAGGACTCCGTGTTGACCTCCATCCCTACGAAGACGCTGCGGGAGTACGTGTATTCTTGTTACCCTCTCAACCAGTGTTATATGGCCAAGTCGCGGTCCCTATCCGCGTTTGTGCCTGAATACAATTCATAACAGCCGGTGCATCCTGCGCCAGCCTTTTTATTTTTTTCATTTTTCTTAATGTCATTGCGAGGAGTGTCACCGACGAAGCAATCTCCTAAGAACCTTGAGATTGCTTTGCTATCGCTCGCAATGACAAATTATGAACAGCTCACCCCGTTAGAGATGAAAGATTTCAGGATAGTTGATGAAGATGATTAGTATCTCAAACGGAGAGAGCTGTTTGTCAAAAAACCGATCGTATTGACAAATCGCGGTTTTTATGTAAAATTTATACTTCGTGAGAGGGTTGGTCCTCGATCGAACGGCAATAGTACGAAGCTACAGAAAAAATCCTGAGGAGGATACAGATGTCTACAAATATCCTGAGTTCTTTTTTACCGGAAGAGCATCTGCGAATTTACAATCTTGAAACCCTACTTCTGGGAATCACCGGGGCGGTGATGATTGCGTTGCGTGACAATGCGCATCATTTCTCGGTAGTCGCAGAGACTATCGTCCTGGTCATTTTTCTGGGAGGGTTGATGGGAATCACCCGAATCCCTTTTCCAAGCCGAGCGTTTGGCAAGCCAATTCCGTTGTTTGCGTATCCTATCATCAGCGGATTTATCAGCGGATTTATGGACAGTTTTCTGGTTTTGCTGATGGTCGGGATGGCGAACTTGGAAGGGGACAAGAAAGACCAGTTCAAGTTCCGGGCGTATAACATGTTCGGCGCTCTGATCGGAGGCCTCATCACTTACTTCGGGGAGGTCTACATGTTGCCGCTCGCGCTGAAATACGGAATGCGCTACTGGCACAGTATGACCCCGGTCATCCCGCCGGTGATCGTGTTTCTCATATTTCTGGGACGGCTTTGCAGTCGTCTCAAAATCGAGGTCACCGGCGTAAAGTCGATCGGTGGAGACGAAGGATCAGACAGGAAGAGCATCGCGGACAGCGGAGACTATTTGGAGTTCGCCGCGGCGATCGTGTTGTTGCTTGCTTCTCACAATGTCCTTTTGTGCCTTGGTGTGCTGTTTGTCTACAGCTTCATCACCGGGCAAGGAGAGGACCTCATCCACGTCATGAAAACCGAGACCGAGGTTGCCGTGATGCTACTTCTGGTGATCGCCTGGTTCATTGCGGTTCCGATCGAACCAATGATGGCGCATTTCCAGGGGTGGCTGGCGTTCATTCCAGCATCCATCAATGGTGTGATTACCGGGGCTCTTTATCCGGCGACGGGGGTCATATGGCGTGAGGTGCACATCCTCTCGACCGCAGTACTGCTCACCCCGGTGTCCAGCCTTGTCGGAGTGATGCTTTTTAAAAATGCAAGCGATTGGGCCTACTATGTGAAGTTGTCGGTTCCAATCATGGTGGTGTGGTTCTTGCTCTGCGGAGCGTGGTTCTACGGGGCGTGGCCGCATATAGACGAAGGTTTTTACAGCGTCTTTAGTCGGCCGGAACTCACAGCCACAGTTTCTCACTGAACTTCGAAACCCGCCTGGCGCGCATGCGCTCGCCGGGTTTTTTTTATTTTTACTAGGACTTACGCACTTGCCGCCTCGGCCGGGCAAAGCCCGGCCTTGGGGCGGCAACGCCGCAAGGGTTTGGCCAATTTCTTCGTTAAAACCTGCGGTTTGGCCTCGTCGTAGCTCTACTACGCCTTCGGCACAAATCCTCGGTTTTGCCTCGAACTTGGCCAAATACGTAAGTCCTGTTTACAATTTTTTTTAAGTTCAGACACTCAACTCACGATCGTGATTGGAGTGTTGACCAACCTTTTGAACATGCGAAGATGGCTAGATAAATTGAGGATTGCTAGATAAATTAAGAAACTGGAAGGTGGAATAAATTCAGGTTGACGGCAGAGTCATTTTTCTGAATTAAGGCAAAAGTGTAATCGGGTCAACCCAAGATTCTAATTCTTTTTCTCGGGCGACATAACCTTTTATATCGACCGCATTTCCTTTATGGATTCCTAGATGCAAATGTTTTCTCTCGCCGTCTGTTTCTTTGGTGTCACCTTGTCCAAGATATCCGATAAAATCATTTTTTTTGAGTCTACCGCCAATTTCCAGCCCGATACTAGAAAGACGAAGATGGCCATAGACAACAGTAATCGGGATTCCTTCAAATTGGCATTCTTGCACCGCAATTCCCCCATAACCGCTTGCTGTTCTTTTTTGAAGTAAAATTCCATCGCAAATCGCTCTGACTGCCACGTCTATATCTTTTTCATTTTCAAAAGTTTCAAAGTCAGCGCCGGTGTGATAACCGAAGAATCGTTCCGGTTGCGTGGGAGAATTTTGAGGAGTGATATAGATTCCAAATGGTTTTTTCGTCACTCTGTTTTTGGTGTTGTCCAGGGGCTCGATAAAGGAGAGAGAAATCATAGTTTCATCTTTATCAGCAGGGGTTTGTTCTATTTGTGGAATTTCTGCGGGGCTGGTCTGCTCTGGCGTGTTTGTTTTAGAAGGGTTTCCAA
>PFAJ01000044.1:6534-23445 GCA_002773695.1 Candidatus Doudnabacteria bacterium CG10_big_fil_rev_8_21_14_0_10_41_10
TTATTTTGTAATTTGACATAAGAGAAAGTGAAATATTTCAAAGGGAGTCTTTGACAGTTGAATGTAAAGTCACTTGCCAGACGACGCATAGTGTTATTTTTTATGGAATTTTTTATGCACGTCACGCAACTGCCTGTTGGTTACGTGCGTATAGATTTGAGTTGTAGTGATAGATGAATGCCCGAGCATTTCTTGCACGGCGCGCAGGTCAGCGCCGTTTGTTAGTAGGTTTGTCGCAAAACTGTGGCGGAGGGTATGCGGGGTGATATCTTTTGTAATGCCGGCTTTCAAGGCATATTTTTTTATGATCCTCTGGATCGATCTTGGGGTGAGTCCACGAGCCACTTTCTCATCCATTTCTTCAATTTCTTTTTTTACGGATTTTTTTTGTTTGTGCGCGACAAACAATGAAGGGGATTTGTCTTTTCTGGTTTCTAAATATTTTTTTAACGAGTCGCGCGCGTCGTCGGTTAAAAATACCATACGAACTTTACCTCCTTTTCCTTTGACAGAAAATTCATCCTTGTTCAAATTTATTTTTGATTTTACGAGATTGGCAAGTTCCGACACCCGGAGCCCAGTTGAGAAAAGTGTTTCTAAAATCGCCTGATCTCGCAATCCAACCAAATCGTTTTTCTCTTTTTTCGTAGACTCCACCAACCTTTCTATTTCATCATTTTCCAAAAACTGAACCTGCCGAGATTGAGTTTTAGCCAGTTCCAATTTTTCCGCGGCCAAAGTTTTAATATCTTGTTTGGCCAGATATTTCAAAAATGAACGCAGGGCAATAACATGGTAGTTTTGAGTGATGAGTTTTAGATCGTTCCCATGTTCGTCAGTCATCCGGTTTAGCATCAAACGAAATTTTCTTACCAAATCGAGCGATATTTTTTCAGGGGATTTGACGCCATTTTTTTGAGCAAACTCCAAAAATCGCGAAAGATAGTGATCATAGTTCCGCAAGGTTAACTGCGACCGGTTTTTTTCGATCTCCAAATGCTCAAGAAATTCTTTTTTTAGTTCGTTTAAACTTTTCATGTACGATTTATTTTTGTAGCTGGCTAATTTATATTTAATTTGTCATCCTGATGTAGGTTAGGATCCAGTAATTTTATTTCATGGATCCTGAAACAAGTTCAGGATGACAGATGGTGAGTAAGGGTTCCTTCGACTTCGGTCAACGGATAGTTTGACTCCGCTCTGAATGTCATTTTTAAATATTATATTGTACGACATAAGTATAGCAGAACAACCTTGAATAATGAATTAGGAAATATTAAATTGAGTGGAAAGATTGTATAACCTTGCCAGATACTAATAATCCTGATATAATGCGTTTACTATTAGTAATTCGGCCGGGACACATCTGCCTGGCTCGAAGAAAGAATAATAAGATGTTAACAACTAAAGAGAAAGAAACCCTCATAAAAAAGTTTCAAACTCACAAGGACGATACAGGTTCGCCCGAAGTGCAGGTCGCGGTTTTGTCACGCGAAATTGAGCTGGTGCAAAAGCACTTGCTCATTCACAAAAAAGACAACCATAGCAGGCGCGGTTTGTTAAAAATGGTTGGTAACCGCCGTCGGTTGATGCGCTACCTAAAAGGGGAAGACGAGAAGCGATATTTGAAACTAGCGGAAAGGTTAAAATTGAAAGTATAAAATAGACCCGTCATCCTGATTCGTCTCAGGCGGAGAAAGATCTTTATCGATGGTATTGTTTATAGGGGTTCTTCTCACGCCTTAGACGAACAAAGAATGACAAAGTATAAATAATTAAGTTTCTGGATTGGTTTGCAGAATCAGCGATGGCTAATAAAATTAGTCGTTGTTATCCTGAAAATCAGTTCTAGAAACAAAAGGGCATTTAATATGCAAAAAAAAGTGAATACAGATTTAGGCGGAAAACCGTTTTCTTTTGAAACGGGGACTTTGGCTATGCAATCTAACGGAGCTGTGGTTGGACAGCTCGGAGATACCGTGGTTTTAGCCACCGCGGTAATGAGCTCGGAAACCCGACCGGGAATGAATTTTTTTCCGTTGATGGTGGATTACGAGGAAAAGCTATATGCGGTCGGAAAAATTAAAGGTTCGCGATTTATCAAACGTGAAGGCCGTCCAACCGATGAAGCGGTATTATCCGGTCGGGTTATTGATCGTGCGTTGCGGCCACTCTTTCCAGACGGGATGCGCAACGATGTGCAGGTTATTTTGTCGATTCTTTCGGTAGACGAAGTAAACGATCCTGATATTATCGGAATGAACGCGGCATCGGCGGCGCTGACTATTTCAAACATTCCTTTTGATGGGCCTTTGGCAGGGGTACGAATTGGCCGGCTTGATGGAAAATTTATCGTGAGCCCGACTTATGAAGAGAGAGAAAAAGGCGATTTGGATATTATAGTTGCCGGAACCCGAGAACATATTATGATGGTGGAAGCGGGCAGTAAAATTGTTCCGGAAAAATATATTATTGAAGCCGTGAGACTTGCCCAAACCGAGATTACTAAACTTGTCGATTTACAGTTGAAGTTTAAAGATGAAGTCGGCGGACAAGAAAAAGCCGAAGTTGTTATTTTTAAACCGGAACAAAATATAGTTGACGAGGTTTTCAAACTCGTTTCAGGCAAATTTGAAAAAGCCTTATTTATAGCGGACAAAGCCGAGCGTGGAAAAGCGGTAAAAGAGATTGAAAAAACCGTAATAGAGCAACTCGAAAATGACGGGATAAAAGCCGCAGGCTCTGAGGATACTTCCGAAATGAAAAGACAGGCGGGTGAAGCGATGTATAAACTGCAGAAAGCAATTGTTAGAAAAGGAATCTTGGAACAGGGAAAAAGAATTGACGGTAGGGCGATGGATGTTACTCGACCGATATCCGCATTCGCCTCTGTGTTACCAAGGACGCATGGGAGCGCGTTGTTTAATCGTGGAGAAACCCAGGCCTTAACCATCGTTACTTTGGGTTCAACGGGCGATGCGCAGATTTTGGATGGTATGGAAAATTTTGAGGAAGTGAAAAAACGATATATTCACCATTACAACATGCCCGGTTTTTCCGTAGGAGAAGTAAGGCCTTTGCGGGGCGCGGGTCGTCGAGAAATTGGTCACGGAGCTTTGGCCGAACGAGCGATAGAGCCGGTATTGCCAAGTAAAGAAAAATTTCCTTACACCATGCGTTTGGTGTCAGAGGTGCTTTCTTCCAACGGTTCAACTTCTATGGCATCGACTTGTGGCTCTTCGTTGTCTTTGATGGACGCCGGAGTGCCGATTTCCGCGCAAGTTGGTGGCGTGGCCATGGGTTTAGTTTTAGACACCGAAACCGGAAACTACAAAGTTTTAACCGACATCCAAGGAACTGAAGATTTTTTTGGGGACATGGATTTCAAAGTCGCGGGGCCTCGCGAAGGCGTGACCGCTTTACAGATGGATGTAAAGACCAAAGGGTTGACTGCGGATATTTTGGAAAAGGCGCTAGAGCAGGCGCACGCGGGACGAATGCATATTATCGACGCAATGGATAAAGTCTTGGATAAGCCACGGCCGGAGTTGTCCAAATACGCGCCACGAATAGAAGCGTTTATGATTGACCCGAAAAAGATCCGAGAGGTTATAGGTTCAGGTGGAAAAATTATCAATGAGATTATTGAAAAAACCGGAGTTGATATCGATATTGAAGATGACGGACAAGTGGCGGTGACCAGTAAAGATCCGGAAGGAATGAAAAAGGCTGTCGAGTGGATAAAGAATTTGGTCCGCGAAATAGAAGTTGGTGAAGTCTTTGACGGAAAGGTTGTTCGGATTATGGATTTCGGCGCGTTTGTCGAGCTGCTTCCCGGTAAAGATGGAATGGTACATATATCAAAATTGGCTCCAACTCGAATAGCGCGGGTTGAAGACGTGGTAAATATTGGTGATACGATAAAAGTAAAAGTGGACGAAATCGACGCCATGGGTCGTATCAACCTTGTTAAACTGGATGATGCTGGTAAACCGGTCGCGTCTGGCGGTGGCGATCGTGGTGGTTTTGGCGGCGGTCCGAGACGTGGTCCAGGCGGTCCACGAAGAGGCGGTCCTCCACGCGGAGGCAATAGAAGATTTTAAAAATCAACCCCCTCTTCTAAAAAGGAAAGGAAGTAGTATCAGTGAATTACCAAAACCCCGATATTCTTATCATCGGCAGGAGTATTAGCGACAAACCAATCCTCTAAAAAATGCGAGATTGCTTCGGCTGTTGCCTTTAAATGACATTGTGTTTGGGGAGTTTCGTAATTCAAAGTAGTATATGTCATTCTTTGAAATAAAAAAGAAACATTCAAACAGCCGAGCTCGTCTCGGCGTTTTGAATACAGCTCACGGAAAAGTAAATACCCCGGCGTTTACACCTATAGGCACCAAAGCAACTGTGAAGGTTGTCACTAGTGAAGAGTTGAAATTTTGGAAGGCTGAAATGATTTTGGCAAACACCTATCATCTCTGGCTAAGGCCCGGTGATACGCTTATTTACAAGGCTGGTGGACTACACAAATTTATGGCTTGGGACGGCCCGATACTCACTGACTCCGGCGGGTTTCAGGTTTTTAGCCTTGCCAAAGGAGACAGGCGGTACGCCGGGATAAAAGAAGGAAAGCCGGCGTTCAATGTGAAAGTAACCGAAGCTGGGGTCTCTTTTCAGGCAGGTGAGGATGGCTCTCGTCATTGCCTGACTCCGGAAAAATCTATCCAGATTCAATCTAACCTCGGCTCCGATATCGCTTTGATGTTAGATGATGTGCCAGGATTTCCTACCGACAAAGCGCATATCAAAAAATCTTTAGGTGTCACCAAGCAATGGGCGGAACGCGCTAAAAGGCAGCACGAAAAAATCATGAAAAGTTCGATAAACCTCGAGCAAAAACTTTACGGGATTATTCAGGGCGGATTTTATAAAGATTTACGATTGCAAAGTGTAGCCGAAATGTCGGAAATTGGTTTTGATGGATACGCGATTGGTGGAGTGTCGGTGGGAGAACCGGAAGAAAAAATGTTGAAAGTTTTGGACTGGACGGTGCCTGAAATGGAAGATGACAAACCTAGACATTTATTGGGTGTGGGAACGCCTGGGCAGATCGTGCGAGCGGTTGCCAAGGGTTTAGATACTTTCGACTGCGTTATCCCTACTCGTAACGCGCGACATGGGCAGTTGTTTATAAACGCGAAACTCGGGAAGGGTTATAAAACCATAAACATCCGCCAGAAGAAATTCGAAAAGGATTTTGAAGCTCCGGATAATACCTGTGATTGTTATTTGTGCGCTCATCATACCCTAGCGTATTTACGACATTTGTTTGTTTCGGGAGAAATGTTAGGGATCCGGCTGGCAACAATGCACAATTTGAAATTTTATTTAAATTTGATGGAAAAAATCCGCCGGGCGATAAAGTATGAAAGTTTTGATAAGATGGTGAAAGGGTATAAAGAAAGAAAACGGTAAAAGATTTTTCGATCATAACATTGAATCACTGTCATCGTGAGCGATCTGCTGAAAGCAGAACGGGTGGCGGTCTCTGGTAAGTTTTTTACGAAATTGTTTCGTCACGGAGGTGCTGGCGAGGAAGGATTGCCGAACCTGCGAAGAATTCTAGTCGCTGCCGGCGTTACATCGCTCGCTTTGGTTTGCGTATTTACGCAGGCCCGATTGGGTGTTTATTTTTAAGGTGCCTTTACAAGCGGACGGTTTTTTGCTAATCTTGGCAGGTCTGATGGAGGATTTATGAAATTTTTCATTGCGATCGTAGTGTCGTCTTTGTTTTTTTGTTTCATCTCGTGGCATTTCGCTGGGGAACTCGGTGGAATCTCTTCAAACATAGAAACAAAAAAACAACTAAACGTCGCCGAGGCGCGGTTGTTTGTCTGGCGCCATAATGGCGTTCAAAAGTCGTCACCCGACATTGATAGTTTTGTAGAGGATTATTTCGACAGCTGTTATCGGTTGGGGCACATTGTCGAAGACGCCGAGGTGAAGAAAGTTGAAAGTCCAAACGGACAGAAATTGCTGGTTAAGTCGAGGTTTCGTTTAGTGCCGGAAGGCGGCCAGTATTTGATATATTTCGATTTTGTTCGTCAAGAAGGATATTGGGCGCTGGTTGAAGCCCGATCGACAAATTACCAGAGCTTCGTTTCCTCTGTTGGCCCGTAGGCAATAGAGGATTTTTTTACAAAATAGATATTCGATAATCTTTGATCATAATATCCGGCCTTTTTTACAAAAGAGTTGGGCGAATCAAATTTCGTTCTCTAATTTTTCGCCAAAATAAAAGGAATTTGATATAATATAGAAAGCTTAAATTTTAAAGTTAAAAGCGTAAATTGGCGGACAAGAATTCTATTCTAATGGAAAAGATCGTAAGCTTAGCCAAACGGCGCGGTTTTATATTTCCGGGATCAGAAATTTATGGTGGACTGGCTAACTCCTATGACTTCGGTCCTTTGGGCGCGGAGCTTTTTCGCAATATAAAAAACTTATGGTGGAAATATTTTGTCCATATGCGAGACGATATGGTTGGTGTTGAGGGGCCAATTATTATGAACCCTAAAGTATGGGAAGCTTCCGGGCATTTGACCAATTTTACCGATCCAATGGTGGAATGTAAGATTTGCCACATTCGCTTTCGCAAGGATAAGCTGGACGAAGTGAAGGCTCACGAAGCCGTTCACAAAGGGAAAAAAGTGGAGTGGACTGATCCAAAGAATTTTAATTTGCTTTTCAAGACTTTTATCGGCGCCGTGGAAGATGAAAAAAGCGCCGTTTATTTGCGCGGGGAAACCGCGCAAACCATGGTGACGGATTTCAAGCTGGTTTTGGAAACTACTCGTAGAAAATTGCCTTTTGGAATCGCCCAAATAGGCAAATCTTTTCGTAACGAAATCACCACAGGAAATTTTCTTTTTCGATTGAAAGAGTTTTCAATCGCCGAGCTTGAGTATTTTGTGAAGCCCGGAGAAGATGAAGCGGCTTTCGAGGAATGGTTAAAGTATGAAGAAATGTTTTTTACAAAAGTTTTGGGGTTGAACAAAAAAAATATCAGACCTGTGGATCTTCCTAAAGAAGATTTGGCACATTATTCCAAACGGACAGTGGACTGGTATTATAATTTTCCTTTTGGATGGGACGAGTTTGCCGCGGTTGCAAACCGTACTGATTATGATTTGAAAAACCATATCAAACATTCCGGCAAGGATTTGTTCTACAAAGATCCTTTTACCAACGAAAAATTTGTGCCATATATTGTCGAGCCGACATTTGGCATGGAGAGGATGATGATGGCTGTACTAATAGATGCTTATACAGAGGAAAAAGACCGAGTGGTTTTGAAACTGAATACCAATCTTGCTCCTTATAATGTGGCAGTGTTTCCACTTTTGAAAAATAAACCGGAACTTGTTAAAAAAGCACGTGAGATTTACGATGATCTTCGAAAAGACTTTGTCACAGCATGGGATGATCGTGGCAACGTGGGAAAACGTTACTTCTCGCAGGATGAAATCGGCACGCCGTATTGCATGACTGTAGATTTTGATTCGTTGGAAGACAAAAAAGTAACCATTCGCGATCGCGACACCATGAAGCAGGAACGAGTGTCGATTGTGGAGCTAAAAAGTTATTTGCAAAATAAAATACCCAATGCTTGAACAACACGGAAAACCACAATTGGAGGGTGGGAGTGATATAGCTGTTAATTTAGATTCTATAGGCGACAAACTTCGTGCGGTTTACGCTGGTTATTTGGAAACACATGAAAGCCTGCCAGACGATTTTAAAGAAAGACTGAATAATTTTTATTCAACACTTAATGCCTACCAAAACAAAGCAAAGCAAGGTGGTACAATAACAGCAGCTGATTTAGAAGCATATCAAAAGTATGGTGAAGAATTGATTCTAGAATTGCAAAGGCTGTCCGACTATGCTTTTTTGGCATAAAATGATTTTTAGTTATATTAGCGAGTTTGGTTAAGGATCATTTTTAACAAAATGATTGAAGTAGAAATCCGCGGTAAATTGTCGCCAAAAGAATACTCTCGGTTGAGAGGTTTTTTTGGTAAAGAGGGAAAAAAGGTTGAAGAACACAAAAGGGAGATGTATTTATTGTTTGACTATCCCGGTTATTCCCACGACCCAACCGAGCGCAAGATCGACATCCGACTACGAAATACTGACGGATTTTGCGAAATTATGTTGAAAAGGAAAGTATCTACCGGAAATCAGGCTCGAGAAGAAGTCAGCCTGCCTTTAAAAGAAAATACTTTGGACAAGGCAAAAGAAGTGGTAAAAGCCTTAGGATGTAAAAAAGGATTGAAAATGATTCGGGAGAAGTTGGTTTATGAGCACGAAGGGATTGAGTGGTCTTTGGTAAATTGTCCTCCGAAAGATATTAAATATTACGAAGCAGAAATTGTTGTGGAAAACAAGGATGAGTCGGAAGAAAAGAGAAAAGAGTTGGTCGCTGCGGCGGAGAAGTTGGGCGTCAAAGTTTTAAATGATGAGCGGATGAAGGAATTTATTTATATGTTGGATAAAGAAGTAAATGAGGTGGTGGAACTATGATTATTAACGCAACCCAAATGTCACGAATTACACCCGAATTACACGAATCGAATTTTTCGAGTCATTCGGATGGATCCGGGTCTTCGGGTCGGTATATATGAAATACACAAAACAAGTTTTAAAAAACGGAATAACAGTGCTAAAAGTGCCGATGAAAGATTCTGAATCAGTGTTGGTTAATTTTTTTGTAAAGACCGGATCGCGGAACGAGCCAAAAAAATTGCGCGGCATGTCCCATTTTTTAGAACACTTATTGTTTAAAGGAACAAAGAAATATCCTAACGCTAAAATATTATCGAGTACAGTAGAAGCAATTGGCGCGGATTACAACGCTGCAACCAGCAAAGAATATACTTTGTACTATATAAAAGCGGCAGCGAAATATCTGCCATTAATTTTCGACGTGCTTTCAGATATGTTGCAAAACCCAAAACTCGATCCTAAAGAAATAGAGCGCGAAAAAGGTGTTATTGTAGAAGAAATGAACATGTACCGGGACACCCCAATGCGACACATTGGTAATGTTTTAGAGGAGCATATGTGGCCGAATTCCGATTTGGGGGCGGAAATTATCGGTGATGAAAAAACTGTCGCGCGGACGAAACGAGAGCATCTTATGAGATACATCGCCAGCAACTATAAAAATAAAAACCTAACTTTATCAATCGCCGGAAAATATGATGATAAAAAACTCAACGATTTGTTAAAGAAATATTGGAGTAAAGGGAATCTCGGCAAAGCCCCAAAATATTCGTCAGCGCCTACATTAAAGAAAGGGCCAAAGGTAAAAATTGTGGAAAAGAAGACCCAGCAAGCACATTTAGCCTTGGGTTTTTACGGTTTTGATTATAATAATAAAGATAATTATATATTGAAAGTGCTTTCGAATATTTTAGGCGGAGGGATGAGTTCCCGGCTGTTTACTGAAATTCGGGAGAGGCGCGGGCTTGCTTATTATGTCCGTATGGGCGAAGAACATTTTCAGGACACCGGGTCGGTGGTGATCACGGCTGGGCTTCGTCTGGAAAAATTGGAAGAGGCAATCAAGGTAATTTCTGAAGAGCTTCGTAAGATCAAAAACACAAAGGTATCGCCAGAGGAGTTGAAAAAAGCGAAAGAAAATATGAAAGGCCGAATGACTTTGTCGCTTGAAGATACCGAAAGCAGGATGGAGTGGTATTTGGGACAGATCGCGTTCCAAAAAAAAATAATGACCCCGAAAGAGTCTTTTGCGAAAGTAGACAAAGTTACCGCAACTCAACTCCAAAAACTTGCTCGAAAACTTTTTAAAAAGAACAATTACAAGTTGGCCGTTATCGGTCCCTATAAAGGGAAAGAAAAGAAACTTGAAAAACTCATTGAGTTATAATCTCGTGATAATCATTCCAACTTATAACGAAAGGGAGAATATTACAGAACTGGTGTTCCGCATCCGTAAAGCCACAGGCAGCATGGACATATTATTTGTTGACGATTCTTCTCCGGATGGAACGGCCGATGAAATTCGTTTACTTCAAAGCAAAGATCAAAACATTCAACTTTTATCGCGATCAAAAAAGGAAGGAATAGGTCCAGCATACAGACAAGCGATGGAAAATATAATAAATAAGAATTTTTCGGATTTTATTATTACCATGGATGCTGATTTGTCGCATCCTCCTGAAAAAATACCCGAGATCCTTGAGTTATTAAAAATAAATTCCATAGTTGTTGGGTCACGATATGTGAAAGGTGGCGGAATAGAAAATTGGAGTTTTTTTCGTAGATTAATTAGCCGTGGAGGATCGACTTATGCTAGGATTTTGACAGGAGTACCGATAAAAGATATGACAGCCGGGTTTGTGGGATACCAAGTTTTAGCTTTGAAGTCACTGGATTTTAACAAAATGAGCTCGGATGGCTACAATTTCCAGATAGAAATGAAATACCTTTTGCATCGCGCCGGAAAGACTATTCTGGAAACCCCGATAACTTTTACGGAAAGAGGAACCGGCGAGTCAAAGTTTTCTTTTGGGATTATTTTAGAGGCCATACTTTACCCTTTAAAGATTTTTCTAAAAGACTTTTTCGATTTGTCAGGCGAGCATTAAATGTAGCGGAAGGTTTCAGCCTTCCGTTGTGGAAATCTTGAATCTAGTTCAGGATAAGTTCCAAAGGTCTTTGTTACATAAGAAAGCGAAGAAAGCAGTATGTCAATATCTAAATGGCGGGCGATTTTATTTCTCGCGATAATTCTTGTCGCCATCTTTTTTCGATTCTACGCTCTCGACCGTGCCGATGTTTTGACGGACGAGGCGTCGGTTAGTTTTCGCGCAATTGGATATTTAGATTTTTTGGCTACTCCTTACCAAACAACACCGTTAGAGTGGATGGATGAGCGGCCTTGGTGGAGTTATTTATCATTTCACGATCACCCCCCTTTAAATTTTTTAATTCAATTTTTTACTTTCAAAGTTTTTGGTATTTCAACTTTTGCCATGCGTTTACCCGCGGCTTTGTTTGGTTTGCTGTCCGTAGGGCTTTTATACTTGATCAGTAGGCAATTGGCTAGCGAAGCAATCGGTTTTTTGGCAGCCGGTTTTTTGGCAGTTAATAGTTATCACGTTTGGGTTTCGCGGGTCGCTTTGCAGGAATCAGCCTCAATATTCTTTGTCCTTTTAAGTTTTTGGGTACTACTAAAAGCCATATCGAAAGCCTCACCCCAGCCCTCTCCCAAGCGGGAGAGGAGGCAAGGAGAGGCAGTAAATTTGGTCAAAAAAAAGTACTTTTGTTTATTCGGTTTACTTGCCGGCATGGCTCTCCTCATCAAAATCCATACTATAGTAATTTTTCCGCTGGCCTTTTTGTATCTTTGGTTTTTTCGTAGGGATTTGTTTAAGCAAAGAGAGATTTACATATCAGGATTAATCTCGATCGCAGTTTTTTCGCCGTATATTTTATATAATATATTTCTTTACAAAACCTTTGGTCATTTTGATTTTCAATTTTCTTACCTTTTAGGACAAGATGTTGCCGAATGGGCTGCGCGACCGGGGCGGTTTGAATTTCCGACACTAGGAGAGAAATTGAAATATTTTTTCATCAATTTTAAAGAAACACTGTCGCCAGTTTTTTTTTGGATAAGCGGCTTGAGCGTGGTTGGAACAGTCGTGGCTCTTTGGAAAAAAACTTTCAGCCGATTTTTAGTTTCGGTTTTGTCGCTATATTTTTTATTTTTTACCGTATTAATCGGTCCAAGCCGAAGATTTTTAATTTTGATGGTGCCTTGGCTTGCTTTGTTAGTCGCGATGGTTTTAATTGAATTGCTCTCAAGACTAGGAAAGTTACGCAAAGTATTTTGGGTGTTGATTTTTGGGATTTTCACAGCGGAGACGGTATTTGCCTTTAATACAAACCTAAGTTTGAAAGAACCTCGTAAGGACGGTTTTCAGTCCATAGCAATAAAACAGCTTGCGTATCCATACGGCTATAACGCTTTGGACTCCGTAATTGATGGAATTTTAGAAGAAAAAAAACCCGCTGTGGTGTTGCCGATAGCAAACAAGAATTTGTCTGATTTTATAAGTGAAAAAACCAAACGGCTCAAGGGTGAGCCGTTTGCGGCGATGTTTGTATATGACCCTCGATTTTATGGCGAGGCTATGCTTTGGGCGCTGACGAGACGCATGATTTACGAGGGCTGGCCGGTTATGACTTATGACGTTTATAAACAGGCGCTTGACAATTTGGGGCCAGATTTTTTCCGCGATCTGGAGATTGAGGAGTTTTATTACATTGCTCCTGGAGAAAGAATTATTCTACAGCCGAATATATCAGCGATAGTAAGTGATGAAGAGCTTGAACAGTTCGAAAATAACCTAGAGAAACCTAGAATTATTAATAATAGTTTTGATAAAGAGGTTTTCAAGATTTATAATTTTAAATGACCAATCTAAAAGCAATTTCGGCAAGACTACCTTTAATATTTCTTTTTATAATTTCGTTTACGATATACGTTTTTACTTCGCCCAGAACTATCTTTTTGGGAGATAATGCAGAGTTTATTACTGCTGGTGCGACCTTGGGTATCCCTCACCCTCCTGGATTTCCGGTTTATGTGATGTTCGCCAAACTGTTTTCGTTTTTACCGATTGATGGAGTGGTGTTGCGTATAAATTTACTATCGGCGCTGTCCGCATCTTTGACACTGGTTTTTCTGTATATGATAATGACCCGATTGATTCGTTCGTGTTTTCCAGAAATTCCCGATCTTTTTTCCAGATGGATTGCGGGCGCCGGGTTATTTATCCTGGCTTTTTCAAAAATTTTCTGGGAGCAAGCTATAACAGCCGAGGCATATTCTCTAAACGTGCTATTTTTGTCAGTAGTGTTATTTTTATTCATAAAATTTTT
The DNA here is from genome assembly GCA_002773695.1 of Candidatus Doudnabacteria bacterium CG10_big_fil_rev_8_21_14_0_10_41_10. Lineage (GTDB taxonomy): Bacteria > Patescibacteriota > Doudnabacteria > UBA920 > 2-01-FULL-50-11 > 1-14-0-10-41-10. The sequence continues at coordinate 19,510 of PFAJ01000044.1, forward strand.
GGAATCCAATAGGAAAAAATGGATTTATTTATTCGCTTTTATTTTTGGTTTGGGTTTGGGAGTTCATACAATGATGGTGCTTTTTTTGCCAGTATTTTTTTTAACAATAATTATCCGAAGTGATTTACGTAAATTAAAAGTATTGACGTTGATTTTTGTATTTTTGATTTTGGGATTTAGTGTTTTTCTGTATCTACCTTTACGGTCAGCCATGGATCCGGTGTTGGATTGGGGAAATACCGGAGCTGGTTTGGAGAACTTTGTAAATCACATTACCCGCTCGTCTTATGATGATTTTGGAGTGGGCCCGTCGATTTCTGACAAAGGATTGTATCTGGTTTCCGCTTTTCAAAATATTTTTGATCAGTTTTCGGTACTTTTACTGTTTGGATTTTTTGGGGCCGGATTGTTGTTAAAGCGAAACCAAAATCTTTTTTTTCTTTTGTTTGGGATATTATTATTAAACATTTTAGGAATAGTATTATTGCGCGACGTAAAATTTAGTTTTTCCGGGGAGTTTTTTTATTCTACCTATTATACCCCGGCCTATGCGATGACTGCCATTTTTACTATCCTGGGGATTGCTGAGTTGCCACGTTACATCCTCAAGCCTGTCAAGGCGGGAAGCCGGACGGTAGCCTGGTTGATTATTGTATTGATGGTTTTACCCAGTGGCTTATTTCTTTTTAGCAATTTTCAAAAGAATAACTTGTTAGATTTTAAGTTTGTTGAAAATTACTCTGCTCAAATGTTAGAGCGTTTAGATCCTAATGCCGTTATGATTTTATCTACCGAAGGACAAGAAACCGACTCAATGATTTTCAGTTTGCTTTATCAGCAATCTGTAAAAAAGTTAAGACAGGATGTTACGATTATAAGTCCAGCAAATGTGTTTCCCAGCGCCTATGATTATAAAGATAGGCTGTTGAAAATTTATGGAGAAGAAAATATTTCCGATCAAAGAAACGGTCTTTTAGATTTTGTGTTAACAGATTCTGAGTTTGAAAATGATTCTATTTACACATCATTTATAATTCCAGATTCATATGAAAATAAAGGGGAAAAAAGCGTGTCAAACGGTTTTTTGTACAAAGTTACATCATCATCCAACCTTTCCGACTTGCCCGCCTCTGCGCCGTTTGCGATTTCTGAAAATGACGAAAAAATTCTATTGGATAGTTATCCTGGGAGAGATTTTTTAGCTTATTATTATTTAGCGCAGGCAGCTCTTTTGGTGAGGAATAAAAATTTTGAAGAATCTCAACAATTTTACATTAAAGCAATTAATACCGATAATGATGTAGGAGGAGTTGATATTGTTAGTTTCCAGCGTTTGCGGGGTGAATATTTGAACAGGTTATGAAAATTGGCTGTCATGTTTCAATTGCGGGGGGGATTCAAAACGCACCAAAAAATGCGGCAGATTTGGATTGTGAAGTTTTTCAAGTGTTTACCCGGTCGCCACGCGGGGGAAAAGCTGGAGAATTAACCGTAGAGGTTATAAAAGAGTTTTGGGCGGAGATGAAAGCGTGGGGAATTTCAGAGTTTGTTATTCATACCCCATACTATATAAATTTCGGGTCGAAAAATAATAGGATATTTTACGGATCATCATCTGTCATCCGTGAAGAACTGGAACGCGCAACAAAACTGAAATGTAAATATATTATGACCCATTTGGGAAGCTATAAAGATTTGGGCAGAAAAGAAGGATTTGAAAAATTGATTTCAGGGCTTTTCAAAGCGCTGGATGGGTACACGGGATCTGCCCAGTTATTAGTGGAAATTTCTGCTGGGGCAGGGGAAGTGATGGGTGGAAGTTTTGAAGAGATAAAAAAGATTATAACTCATCAAAAATTAAAAAAGTATAATTTGGGAGTTTGTTTCGACACTCAACATGCTTTTGCCTCGGGCTATGACTTGAAAACTCCTGCTACAGTTAAAAAAACCATTTCTGATTTTGACAAGGTTGTCGGGTTAAAAAATTTGAAAGTAATCCACATCAACGACTCAAAAGTCGAATTGGGCGAAAAGAAAGATCGGCATGAACACATAGGAGTCGGAAAGATAGGAAAAGATGGTATAAAGGCCTTTATAAATGACCCAAGACTGAAAAATATTAATTTATACCTGGAAACGAAGCACGATTTGGTGAAGCGGGATATAAAAATTTTAAAAGATTTAAGAAGTAAGATTTAGGATTTAAGAATAATTTGTTATAATATAATTAACAATATTAATTGGGTAAAAATATGGGAAAACAAGATACATATAAAAGAGATAAAGAGGGGTCAGAAATCGGAGAAATAATTGTCGATCGAGATTTGTGCATTGGCGCGGCTTCTTGCGTCGCGGTATCTGGCGGGACATACGAATTGGATGGAGAAAACAAAGCCATAGTTAAAGACGCCAATGTGGCAGACGACGAAGAAACCAAGGCGGCAGCAGCGTCCTGCCCAACCAAAGCGATAATTTTAAAGGACAAGCAAGGTAAGCAAATTTATCCGTAGATTGGATTGTCATTCTCAGCTTGACTAGGGATTTAGAACCTAGATTTCAGATCGCTCTTCGTGGCGTCCGGAATGACAAAGGTAAAAGAAGGAGTGATATTTTAATGCCAAAGAAACGAAAACAAAAAATACGAGTCGGATGGTTTACATTTTCGTGCTGTGAGGATAGCACCATTATTTTTACGGAGCTTCTAAACGATCACTGGAAAGAATGGAAGGAGCTTTTTGATTTTCGACATGCGCGGGTTTTGAAGAAAAATAATGTTTTGGACGAACTCGACATCGCGTTTATTGAAGGCGCGGTCGCAAGCCCCGAACACGAAAAGATGGCTAAAGAGATCCGTAAGGTTTCAAAGAAGGTCGTAGCCATCGGCGCTTGTGCCGTCCAAGGGATGCCTTCTGCCCAGCGTAACTTTTTTGACGAGAAGCAAAAGGAAGAAATCGAGTTTTTAATTTCGCGGTTTAAAGCTCTACCAAAAGTTTTGAAGTTGTCCGATGTCGTTAAAGTGGACGTGGAAGTGCCCGGTTGCCCCATGAACCCGGAGGATTTTTTGAGGAAAGTGAATTTGTTGGTTAAGGAATTTGTTTGATATATCATTCGCGACCAGAGCGAAGATTTTGAATTTATTGCGCGAGTGCGGTCGGGAATTGCAAGAACAATTTAAATTATAAAAAAAGCAGGCTTGCGCCTGTTCTGGTAATGGAGATTACGTGTGATGGATCATCACGTAAACCGTCAGAATCCCGAACACTGCCAGGAAACTGACAAGCCCGAAAACCCTCATGGGTTTTTCCGAGAGCCAATCTAAGAGTTCCTTCATATAATCCTCCGCATAGATAAATTATCTTATAAAAATTTTGGGGATTTGTCAATGTCATGCATAATATTGATTTAGATCTCAATATCAAAGAATTGACCAAAGTCGAAGGGGCGGCAGGGTTGGATTTGAAAGTGCGCAAAGGTAAGGTTACTGAGGTTAAATTCAAAATTACCGAATACAAGCGTTTTTTCACCAACGCCATGAAAGGGAAACCTATTGTTGCTATGCCACAGCATTTGGCTAGGATTTGTGGGACTTGTAGCAATGCTCATCTAATTTGCAGTATTCAGGCCTGTGAAAACGCTTTGGATATTACACCGAGCCCGCAAACCAAAATTTTACGCGAACTGACTTATCACGGTCTGATTATCCGCGACCACGCTTTGCATCTTTACCTTTTTTCCATGCCGGATATTTTTGGCAAGGACGCTTTTTTGGACTTTGACGAAAATGACGAACAGCAGCACCAGATGTTGCATGACGGGTTTGAGGTTAAATCCGCGGGGAATTTTTTAGCGACTTTGATTGCCGGTCGATCGGTGCACGCGCCTTTCCCGGTCATCGGCGGGTTTTTAAAGTTTCCAGAAAAAGAAAAAATTGTCGAG
>PFAJ01000044.1:23471-45105 GCA_002773695.1 Candidatus Doudnabacteria bacterium CG10_big_fil_rev_8_21_14_0_10_41_10
GGCGGTGTTGCGCCTCACTGAAGTTTTTGAAAAAGCGCCATTTCATTTTGACCGTAAAACCAATTTTATGGCTTTGATTGCGGAAGGCGCCAGATATGGCTATTTGGAAGGCGTGATCAGTGACAGTTTTGGAAATCTCGTTCCACCAAGCGAATACCGAAAACATCTGGAGCACGTCGTGTTGCCTTACTCACAGGCTTCCGCTTATAAGCATAAAGAAAAATCTTACATGGTCGGGGCTTTGGCACGTCTGAATTTAACCAAAGAACAGTTGAATGACAGGACAAAAAAAGACTTGACCAAAACGTTGAAGAAGTTTCCTTCGACTGATATTTACCATAATAATCTCGCGCAAGCCGTGGAGATTTTGCACAGCATTGACGATTCCATAGACCTGCTAAAATCGGGTGATTTTAAACCCGAGCCGGTGATAAAAAAACAGCCGCGCGAGGCGGTGGGGATAGGAGTAATTGAAGCGCCGCGGGGGACGCTTTATCACAAAGTGGTGCTGGGTGGAGACGGTATCGTTAAAAGCGGGGAAATCGTGGTGCCCACCGGACAAAACCAAATTAATATCGAAGAAGACGTATACCAGGTTGTCGAGCAGACACTTAAAGAGACCGATTCAAAAGAGAAGATTGAACATGAAATTGAAAAACTTATCCGCGCGTATGACCCGTGCATGAGTTGCGGTAGCCATTTTTTGAAAGTAAAGTGGAAATAGTATTATTATCGCCAAAGTCGCCAAAGAGACTCTTTGACAGTTCTGTGTCAAAGAGTCTCTTTGGCTTTTACATTGCGGGTACTCTGATGATACGTCGGAGGACGAAGCAATCTTAAAGATAGAGGTTGCTTCTCCGCCTTCGGCGGATCGGAAAGACAGGCAGGCCAATAAAAAAATCCGACAGCACGGAGCTGTCGGTCAGTCTGGAAACGGCCATCCACCGGCGAATATGAGCGCGATCAACACAAATAGCGCTATGATCCCACCGATGACTGTCAAGGGTCCGCTAGCGTTTTGGTCACTCATTTAGAGACTCCTTTCCGAAAGTTGCCAGAAGAACCACATTAGCATAACCAAAAGGAAGACCGAGGTGAAGAGTATATCACCGACCCGAACTGCGAGTTTACGAAAGGTCATTTCACCCCCTTTTTACGTATCGGTTTATTATACTAGATATTCGTAAATCTTTCCAAGTGCTGTCTTTTCATCCATCATCGGCGGCAAACCGATGATTTTTATTTTTTTTATTTTTCCCAGTTTTTTTAAATAGCGCAGGTTGGTTAGCGCGTCAAAATCATGCATTGTGGTTCGGGGTGCTTTTTCAAATTTATCTAGATCGTCAAAGACAGCGACCTTATCAATTCCCTGAACTGTGTCGATAACAAAAAATTCCTCCGGCATATCCCATTCTTCGTTGGGGTCTTTTATTACAAAATGGTGTCGGGGGAATAGCTTTTCAAGTTTTGGGACAAGGCGGAGTGGAAGGGAGTCTTCTGGGAGATCTAGATTTCCAAAAACAAATATTTTCATAAATTATTCTTCGAGCGAAGCGTAGGCGAAGTCGAGAAGTTTAATTTTGTTCTCGACTCCGCTCGAACAATAGAAAGATGTAACTAGATTCAGACTGGTGAGGAGAAGCAACCCTAAGGAGGTTAAAGGGATTGATTTGCGATCGCCAGATGTTTTAAAGTCAGCTTATCCAAGACTTTAGCCTGATTTTTTGTGATTATCTCACACGGCACGCCCCAGTGAATACTGACGATTTGACCTGGTTTAAGCTGTTCGATGTCATAACTGCTTTCTAAGTGTCGAAAGATTTTTTTCGTTTGGGTTTCGTCAATTTTTATTTGCCCATGACTGATGGTGAGAGGATTGTTTTGGATTTCCAAAGCAGGCCCTTCGGCCTTTATTACTTTGCCCCAGCTGATTCGGCAGGAATCAAGCGAATCAAGAGTATGCTCGCGCTCGGAATTCCCGTTGCGTTTCCAAATATCAAAAACATGAAAATTGTGATGAGGCATCGCGCCGTTGCCGATAGCGGTTTTGACATACTCAAAATGTTTTACGCCGAGCCGTTTTTTTAATTGTAAAGTATCGAGCAGGTGTATATACAATTGTTGCTTCGTAATTCCGGTTAGCAAGTCATTTCCCAACCAATACGCTTCGACCACTCGGACATCAAAAGGATCGGCGATGCCGTTTGCGCCGGCTATCAACTGTAGATAGGGATACATGGTCCGAAATCCCGTCAAGAGCTTGGCAAGACCGAAATCCTGCACGCCATTATCGATATAAGCTTTTACTTCCGCGCTTGCGTCCGGTCCGCAGTAGTGCAGGCGGTTGGGGCCAAACGCGTAGCGCGAGCATTTTAAGAGACCATCCATGTGTCTAGCTTTTAGTTTTTAGCTGGTAGCTTGTAGGTTGGGGAATCGTTTTGAATTTTATGACGAGCTCGGCACCAAGGTAAAACAGAAATACGCTCAGGGCCATTTTGATGTTGAAATTATGTGTAATGAAAACCGTGGTTAAAACATTGGTCACCAGAGTCGAAACGACGAGCAAGGTCGCAACGTATGTTGCCGGCGCATACTTTAACGCGGTGTACCATGTCAGAACAAATCCGGTAAGCAACAAACTGGTAAGCAGGGTCCAGCTCCACTGGACAGCAGAGAGTCCGGTAAACATATTCAGATTTCCTTGTATCGCAACAAGTGAAAGCAAAAGCGCCGAACCGACTGTCATCCTGGCGCCGGCAACAGTCAGGCTCGACAGATTCCGTAGGGCGATTTTGGCAATAATATTTTCAATTGCCCAGAGAATGGTTGCGACCAGTATCATCAGTTCGCCGATGTTGAATTTGAAACCTTGAAAACCGCCGATGACAAAGTTGGCAGAAAATAGTGCAACGATCCCAATCAGTTGCCATTTGGTAATCTTTTCTTTCAGGATCGGAACAGCTAGAATCAAAACCCACAAAAAAAGTGTTTTATGAATCAACCCGGCGTTTAGACCGGAAGTCATAGTTAGGCCCGTAAAAAATAAAGCGAATGGGGCAAATCCGCCGATAACACCAACAACCATCAGTTTTCCAATTTGTTTTTTGCTAAGTGTTTTAATTTCTTTCCATTTGGAGAAACTGATAATAATGCCAATTATCGCGAGCGCGACTATTCCATTCTTCAAAGTCGTAAAAACTATCGGATTGGGGATTACGGTCACCGCAATTTTCGTAAGAAAATTGTTGGTTCCGGAAATTAGAGCGGTTAAAAGCGCCAGATAAGTCGCGTATTTTAGATATTTTGTGTTCATTGTTTGTTTCAAGAGTTAATTCTTTTTATTATTCTATCATACCATACCGCGGAATAAATAACATCTTCACAAAAAATTTGCCTTCTGGTACAATAAAGGCGTCAATATAATATGGCAGAAGCACAAGTATCAAGAAAAATAACAAACATTTCGACCATAACCATCCTCAAAATTGTTGGGTTGCTTTTAGCAATATATTTTTTTTGGCTAATTCGAGATATTATTTTACTTTTGCTAATCTCGGCGATTATTTCTTCTGCCCTGACGCCGCTTGTTGATTGGTTGTATAGTCGAATGAGGTTCCCGCGGGCGTTGAGCGTGGTTTTGGTTTACATCTTGTTTATTGGTTTGATGGTTTTGGCTTTTAGTTTTTTGGTGCCAGGAATTGTCAATGAGTTTGTAGATTTGGGATTGAACGTCGGAGATTTACAGTCACACATACAAAATGATGACTCGGTTATTATGCGTTCGTTGAATCAGTTCGGTTTTGAAAGCGCAGTTGAATCTTTTGTTGGCGGGGTGTCAAAGTTATCCGCTAACTTGTTTCAAAAAACATTAGGAGTCATAAACAGTCTGTTTAGCGTAATTTCAGTTTTAGTTATTTCTCTATACTTGGTTATCCAACAGGACGGACTTAAAGATTTTGTAAAATCACTTACCCCGATAGGCTATCACAGTCGAATCAATACTGTGGTACAGCGAGTCCAAAAAAAGTTGGGTCGCTGGTTGGTTGGCCAGATCGCCTTGATGGCCGCTATATTTGTCTTGACTTACGTCGGTCTGCTAATTTTTGGAGTCAAAAACGCGCTCGCTTTGGCTTTGTTTGCCGGTCTTTTGGAGATTGTTCCAATTTTAGGGCCAATCATTGCCGCGATTCCCGCAGTTTTTCTCGCCTTTTTGCAATCACTGTTATTGGCTCTGTTGGTTATTATTTTATATATCGCGGTTCAGCAATTTGAAAACTATATTTTGGTTCCTCGCATTATCGGTAAAAGCATCGGTGCAAATCCTTTGGTGGTTTTGGTTGCGTTGCTTATCGGTTTTCGAATCGCTGGGATTCCGGGGATGTTAATCGCGGCGCCGATCGTTGCTGTTATAAATGTAATTTTGGATGATATCTCCGGCCACAAAAAAGTAAATACAGAGAGCTAATAATAAGTCATTCTGAGCGAAGCCGAAGAATCTCTTAGCTGTAATTCGGAAAAGGGATTCCTCGGCTTCGTTTCACTTCGTTCGGGATGGCAAAGAAGTTATATGACAGGGACATTATATATTGTCGCGACGCCGATAGGGAATTTGGAAGATATTACTTTGCGCGCGCTTGATACATTCAAGAGCGTTGATTTGATTGCTTGCGAGGATACAAGACGAACAAAAATTTTACTGGAACGGCATAAAATAAACAAACCGCTGATTTCTTTTCATCAGCACTCCAAACTGCAAAAGGTAGAGTATTTAATTTCTGAGTTATCGTCTGGAAAAAATACAGCGCTGGTTACCGACGCTGGAACTCCTGGGATTTCCGATCCAGGAAGGGTACTGGTCGCAGAGGCGATAAAAAATGAAATTCCTGTCGTACCCATCCCCGGTGCTTCGGCGCTTACGGCTCTGGTCTCGGTCTCCGGCGTCCCCATGGATAGATTTTCGTTTTTCGGATTTTTACCACACAAGAAGGGGAGAGAAACAGCGATCAAACGGATGGTAGAATCGGACGTGCCGGTTATTTTTTATGAATCACCTCATAGGATTTTGAAAACCCTGGAAGCATTGAAACATTTTGAAGGAAAAGTAATCGTCGGTAGAGAGCTTACCAAGAAGTTTGAAGAGATTGTCCGTGGGACGGCAAAAGAAGCGCACGAATATTTCAAAGACAAGAAAATTCAAGGTGAGTTTGTTGTTATCTATCATTCTTGATTTGAATTAAAATTGCTATAATCAATGGAGTAGAGATTTCAATTTTTTGGAGGCACTATGGTATTTTTGGATGCGTTTTATGAGGTCGCAGCAAAGGCCTTCGATTGTGTCACTTTAATGACGGTGATTGCATCGATTCCAGTTTATTTCTGCTTCTATTTTCACACGGAGTTACGAACTCGCTTTTTACGCCTTTTTTTGGTACAATAACTAAGCCAAAAAGGCTTTTTTATTTACAGAATAATTCCCCTTTTCGTGGGAGGGGTGGGGAAGGTCCTGGCTGGAATTAGATTATGTCGACTACTATGACCCCCTTTCGGTCTCCCCCTCATGAGGGGGAGAGGTAATAAGTATGAATAACTTTAAGGAAAAATTTTATATCACCACCTCTATACCTTATGTGAATGCCAAACCGCACATTGGGCATGCTTTGGAATTTATTCAGGCCGATGTTTTGGCCCGATACAACCGACTGCTTGGGCGTGACGTTTTCTTTTTAACCGGAACGGACGAGCATGGCAGTAAAGTTCCTAAAAGCGCGAAAGCAGCCGGCAAGCCAATCCCGGAATTTGTAAATGAAATTTCTGATAAATTTCGCGTTTTAACCAATACTTTAGACATTTCTAACTCGCACTTTATCCGCACGATAGAGCAAGGTCATAAAAAAACAGTTACAAAGTTTTGGAAACGATGCCTGGACGCGGGAGATATCTATAAAGGAAAATATGAAGGATTGTATTGTTCCGGTTGTGAAAATTATGTGACAGAATCAGATTTATTGGAAGGAAAGTGCCCGGTACACAAAACTAAACCTGAAAAGATTGCCGAAGAAAATTATTTTTTTAAATGGTCTAAATATCAAAAACCACTTTTGGATCATTATAAAGAGAGTTCAAATTTTGTCGTTCCAAAAAAACGGTTTAACGAGATTATAAAATTTGTCGAACAAGGATTGCAAGACATCAGCATTTCTCGATCAACCAAAACACTTTCGTGGGGGATTCCGGTGCCAGACGATAAAAACCAGGTAATCTATGTTTGGTTCGACGCCTTGATCAATTATTTGTCAGGGATCGGTTTCGCAGAAGAGGACGATACATATAAACGGTACTGGCCGGCAGACGTGCATTTGATTGGTAAAGATATTTTACGATTTCATGCCGCGCTTTGGCCGGCGATGTTGATTTCGGCAAAAGTTCCTCTACCAAAACAAGTATACGTTCATGGGTTTATCGGTTCCGGTGGGCAAAAAATGTCAAAATCTTTGGGAAACGTGGTTGATCCGGTCGCGCTGACCGAAAAATATGGCGTCGATGCCGTGCGATATTTTTTGTTGCGAGAAATTCCAAGCGACGGTGACGGCGATTTTACTATTGAAAAATTTGAAAAAAGGTACAAAGCGGATTTACAAAATAACCTTGGGAACCTGGTTAGCCGGGTGACGAATTTGATAGAGAAAAATTTGGATGGGGAAATTGGTGAAAAGATAGAGTTACCAGAGCAGAATAAAACGGCAATTGAGCAAGATATAGAGGATTATAAGCTTCACGATGCACTCGCAAAAATTTGGGAGATAGTCTCCTTGGCTAACAAGTTAGTTGATGAAGAAAAATTATGGGAGCTTGCAAAAAATGACATTAAAACGTTTCGCAAGCATTGTGCAACGATATTAACAAATTTATTTTTAGTTGCAAAATTAATTGCCCCTTTTATGTCGGAAACCGGTAAAAAAATTGAAAAAATCGTTACGGCAAAAAAAATCCAAAAAGCGGAACCATTGTTCCCGAAAATTGATTAGTCTAATAGTATAAATATACAACTCTAATACGTTAACGTATTAGAGTGAAAGAGAATTAAAGAAAAATTATGACAAAGGTTTCAAGGAAACCTTTTCCAGACCAAAAAACCGGAAAATTTATCGAGGAGTTTTGGAGGGCTGTCACTTTACTTGAAACAAAAGATGAAGTGAGGGCGTTTTCCCGTGATATTTTGACGCACACAGAAAGACAAATGTTAGCAAAACGACTCCAAATCGCGAAGCTGCTTCATCAGGGGGCTGACTACGTTTATATTAAGAAGGAAGTCGGTGTGAGTGATACAACAATAGGAACCGTTTCTCGCTGGCTACACGAGGTCGGTGATGGTTATAGAATAGCTATTGAGCGGCTTTTAGCTTCATCAAAGAAGAAAGGGAAGCTTCCTAGATTATGGAAATGGGATCCTGCCGCTCAATTGCTTGTCGGTGTGGCCGCTTTAGGCGTTAGATCTGCTTATGGTAAATATAAAAAAGTTAAAAAGCGCGGTTCAGCGAGCAAGTAAAGTTATTAGCACTCTAATACGTTAACGTGTTAGAGTGAAAGCGCGAAGAGGTTTTTTCTGAATTATTTAATATATTCGCTATGTTAATTGATACACACGCACACGTAAATTTTAACGCGTTTAAAGATGATTCTGAAGCGGTTTTGAAAGATTGCCTTGAAAACGATACTTGGGTTATAAACGCGAGTAGTGAATACCGCACAAGCAAACGGGCGGTCAAACTGGCGGAAAAATTTGAGCAGGGGGTTTACGCGGTTATTGGTTTGCATCCCGTTCATACCTACAGCCAACACGTAGACGAGGAAGAAACTTCTTTTCAAAGCCAAGAAGAAAAATTCGATTACGAAAAATATAAAGAACTGGCTACCTCTCCAAAGGTTGTTGGGATTGGTGAGACCGGACTTGACTATTATCGGTTGCCAGAGGGCGAAGAGGAAAAAGTAAAGGTATTACAGAGAGAAACTTTTTTGGAACAGATAAAACTGGCAAGTGATATAGACAAAGTTTTAATGGTCCACTGTCGGGATGCGTACGATGATATTTTTGAAATTTTAAACAATCGAACTGACAGACCGAAAAAAATAGTTATCCATTCTTTTATCGGTAGTTGGGAGGTGGTTAAGAAATTTCTCGATCTGGGTTGCTATATGAGTCTTAATGGTATAATCACTTATAAACCAAGAAAAGAAAAAAAACCCGGGCAATCGGACCCAAATTTATTGGAAGCCGTAAAAAATACTCCATTAGAAAAAATTATTTTAGAAACGGATTGTCCTTATCTTTCTCCCGAACCAGTTCGCGGCACTCGCAATTACCCAATGAATGTGAAATACGTAGCCCAAAAACTTGCGGAAATTCAAGGGATTGATGTCAAGGAAGTTGAAGAACAAACCACTAAAAATGCGAGAGAAGTTTTTAAGATATAATTTAACTTTCGGAAGTCGGACTTCCGACGGAAGTCCGACTTCCCTATATTGAGGTGGAGCAATTCATAAAAAATTTAGCGCTGGGCGCGGGAAAGATTTTGAGAGATGGGTTTAGTAAACCTTTGAACATAAAAGAAAAATCAGCAGATTGGGATTTGGTGACTCAATTTGATTTGGCTTCCGAAAAATATATCGTCGATAAAATCCATAAAAAATATTCTAGCCATGCGATATTTTCCGAAGAACAAGGGCAGACTGGCAAGGGAAAGAATTTATGGATAATTGACCCGCTTGATGGGACAAGAGGGTTCAAAAAAAGATTAAACAGTTTTGCGTGAGTATTGGTTTTGTCCGTGACAATCAAATAACGCATGGCGTGGTTTACGACCCGATGAACAATGAATTATTTTATGCACAAAAGGAATCCGGCGCTTATTTAAATAAGCAAAAGATTTATGTTTCGTCCAAAAGAAATATTGAGTCTGTTAATTCGGCAATATTTATGGCAACAGGCCTGTCACCCATAGTTCATAAAAAAAGGTTTATGATAATATAGTGATCAAGCACAGTTGGTGGCCGGTCAGGATGGAGGCGGCTTCTCTATCTTGTGCTTACGTCGCCTGCGGGAGATATGACGCGTATATTGCCAGCCGCTTACCGGCTTGGGATAATTGTGCTGGTGCGTTAATTTCAAAAGAAGCTGACGCAAAGACGACTGATTTTCAAGGAAAGCCTTATAGGTGGGATTCGGGGGAGCTGGTGGCCGTAAATCCTGTTCTTCATAAAAAAATAATGAAAGAGTTGAGGAAATAAAAAAGCGCCGGGAGGGGCGCTTGGAGTTATTCTTCATCTTTGATTTTCAGTGTTTTGAGGAACTTGTGATCTTGCGAGGTCCAGTGTATCTGACCGGGGATTCCGCCGCGACTGCCTTTGTTGAGTTTGTTGAACCCGATGGTCGCCTCTAGAACCGAGAAGACATCATAGCCAGCTCGTTTGAATTCGTCTAGAGCGGACGCAATCCGCTCGGAGTCAGACAGCGACTCGTTGATCGCAGCGCCGAGCTCTTACCTAAACTCGTTCATTTGGTCGTCCATGTCGTTCTTCCTTATGGTATACTATTAGAGTATTATTATGACATAGAACTATAATTTTTTTGTAATTATTTGTCAAGGATGAAAAAATACGACCATAAAAAAATAGAACGTAAATGGCAGAAATTCTGGGAGCAGAAGAAGTCTTTCGCTGCCAAAGATTTTGATAATAAAAAAAAGTACTATGCGCTTGTAGAATTTCCTTACCCGTCCGGTGATGGTTTGCATGTGGGGCATGTGAGAAGCTACGCGGCGCTCGACGCTGTTGCGCGCTATAAACGCATGGATGGATACAATGTTTTGTACCCGATCGGTTTTGACGCGTTTGGTTTGCCTACTGAAAATTTTGCGATAAAGCATAAGATCCATCCACGGGTGGCAGTTGATAAAAATATCAAAAATTTTACGCGGCAGTTGAAAGCGCTTGGACTTTCTTACGATTGGGATCGTATGGTAGACACGACCGACCCAAAATATTATAAATGGACGCAGTGGATATTTCTGCAACTCTATAAAGCCGGCCTGGCGGTTCGACAAGAGATTCCCATCAACTGGTGCCCTTCCTGCAAGACCGGTCTGGCCAATGAAGAGGTCATCAACGGAAAACACGAGCGTTGCGGCACCGAGGTAACAAAAAAACTGTTGAAGCAGTGGGTGATTAAGATTACCAAATACGCCGACCGACTGCTTTTAGATCTCGCGCTCGTGGATTACCCCGAACGAGTTAAAACCCAGCAGATAAACTGGATAGGCAAAAGCGAAGGCGCGGAAATCGTTTTTCCTATTGTCATTCCCGCGCGGGCGGGAATCCAGAGCTCTGGATCCCGGACAGCTCGCGCTTCGCTTGTGGCTTCCGGGATGACGGAAAATATTCAAGTTTTCACAACCCGCGCCGACACGCTTTTCGGCGCGACTTATCTGGTGGTGGCGCCGGAGCATCCCGTGGTTGCGTCTTATCTTCAGAGTCAGCCACACACCCACGGCGTATGGAATTTACACGAGGTAAAAGAATATGTAGAAAAAACGCTCAAGAAGAATGATATTTTACGTACGGCGGAAGATAAAGAAAAAACAGGAGTTGAGTTGAAGGGTCTACGCGTCAAAAATCCGCTGACTGGAGAAGCCCTTCCAGTCTGGACAGCCGATTATGTAATAATGGGTTACGGCACGGGCGCCATTATGGCGGTGCCGGCGCATGACGAGCGGGATTACGCGTTTGCGAAGAAATTTAAGTTGCCTATCAAACCGGTCATCGAGCCGGTTACCGGCATTCCGGCGGAAAAAGAGGAAAAAAAAGAGGCGATTGTCGCCGTCGTCCGCGATTCTAAGACCAAAAATGTGCTCATGCTCGACTGGGGACCCCGGCAAGCGAATTGGGGAGGCATGCTTTTTATAGGCGGTGGCGTGGAAGCCGGTGAAAGCGATTTAGTAAAAGTGGCCCAGCGGGAGATTGCGGAAGAAACCGGCTATACCCAAGTCAGTTTTATCGGACAGGCCAATATTCCCGTCAACAACCATTTTTATTCTAACGTTAAGAATCGTCATTACGTCGCCCGTATGCACGGCCTGCTTTTTGAGCTGAAAGGCGGCAGCCAGACTGGCTTAAAGCTCGATTCGGGAGAACACGGCAAGTTCAAGCTGGCTTGGGTGCCGGAAGCGAAGGTTGTAGCCATGGTCAGCGACCCGGGCCATGCTTTGATCTACAGGCTACTCACCTCCGGTGACGTTTACACCGGCGAAGGCACTATGGTAAATTCCGGCAAATATTCCGGTCTGACCTCGGAAGAAGGTCGTAGGCGTGTCACTCAGGATCTAGAAAAGCAGGGTGCGGGCAAGCAGACGGTCTCCTACAAACTCCGCGACTGGATATTTTCCCGCCAGCATTATTGGGGCGAGCCAATTCCGATTATTTACTGTCCCGACCACGGCGAAGTGCCGGTGCCGGAAAAGAATTTGCCGGTTTTGCTTCCCAAGGTAAAAAAATACGAACCCACCGATACCGGAGAATCACCGCTCGCGGGTATTAAAGCTTTTGTTAACGTCAAATGTCCGATTTGTAAAAAGCCGGCGCGGCGCGAAACCGATACAATGCCCAACTGGGCCGGCTCCAACTGGTATTTTATTCGCTATGCCGATCCAAAGAACGCTAAAGAGTTCGCCAGCCGCAGGAAGATGGATTATTGGTTGCCTGTAGATTTGTACAACGGAGGAATGGAACACACCACCCTGCATTTGTTGTATTCACGATTTATCTATAAATTTTTATACGACCAAAAATTGGTGCCAAACCCAGAGCCATATGCCCGCAGGCGATCGCACGGAATAATTTTGGCTTCCGACGGCAGAAAAATGTCGAAGTCGTTTGGCAATGTAATAAATCCTGACGATATTGTAGGTGAGTATGGGGCTGACACTCTGCGTATGTATGAGTTGTTTATCGCGCCGTTTGACCAGATGGTTCCTTGGGCCGACCGTGGAGTGGTCGGGGTTTATCGGTTTTTGATGCGGGTTTGGAATTTTTATCAAAGTAACCAGGCGAAGATTATCGCCTCTAACCCCCTTTTTCCAGGGGGGAGAGGAAGTGGTGAAGCGGAGAAAGCAGTTCACAAACTGATAAAAAAAATCACCTCCGACCTGCTGGATATGAAATTTAACACCGCGGTCGCGGCGTTTATGGAAACTATCAATAAATTTGAAGAACTTGAAAATATTCCACAAGGTGTTGCGGAAAGGTATTTAATTTTGCTTGCCCCGTTTGCTCCGCATATGGCAGAAGAGATTTGGCAGGAGGTTTTAGGGCACAAAAAATCTATCCACACAAAGGAGTGGCCAAAACATAATGAAAAATATATAGTAGAGGACACCCTAAAAATTGTGATTCAGGTAAATGGCAGAACCCGTGATATTATTATGGTTCCGGTAGATTTGCCTCAAAACAAGATAGAAAATCAGGCGTTAGCAAGTCTTAAAGTCGAAGCGCAATTGCAGGGGAAAACTATCGTAAAGACGATTTATGTAAAAGGGAGACTCGTGAATTTTGTGATTAAATAAACCGATAATAGAGATGCGAGATTTTTGTAACGGAAGTCTTTAGACTTCCACGATTTTGCAAAGACGTGGAAACCTGAAGGTTTCCGTTACATTGAGTCAACCTAATTCGCACCACAAAATATAAAAAAAACCCGGCGGTAAAGCAGGGGCAAAATAGATGGGGTTAGGATAGATGGTCACCCTCTTTTTTCGGAAGTAGTAGTTGCTTTGCTACGCCCCACATACTTTGGGTATCAGAGAGCTCGCTTTTGTATGTGAGCCATAGAGAGGAAAGTAACAGTTGAAGACCCAATATACCAGCAACTGGTAAAATGGACAAGAAAATGCCAGCAGTAAACATGAAGTTCTTATCCATATCCGTCATAGCTCCAACGAGCAAGACGATGACTACTGACAATAAAACGTAGATCGTCGCCAACAGAATAAGCATAGTTCTACTCCTTAACTTTTTTTACTAAATTAATATTATCAAGAATATTAGCAGTATGCAAGCAGTTATATTGGCAGCAGGGTTGGGCACAAGAATGGGCGAGTTAACAAAAAAGAATCCCAAACCGCTTCTCACAATCGAAAATAAAACAATCCTCGAGCATACTTTCGCGGCTTTGCCCAAAGAAGTTTTTGAGGTGGTTTTGGTTGTGGGGTATTTGAAAGAAAATATCCAAAAATATATTGGCAATGAATATGAAGGTAAAAAAGTTACTTATGTCGAGCAGAAAGAGCTCTTAGGCACCGGACACGCCCTGTCTATGTGTAAAAAGGTTTTACATGATAAATTTATTGTTTTAATGGGGGATGATTTGTACGAGAAAAAAGATTTGGAAGAAATGGTTAAACATCCTTTGTGCATTTTGGTTAGAGAAATAAAAAAAGATAGCGTTGAGGATAAATACGCTATTGCGAAATTGAACGGCGGAGGTAAACTGTCAGAAATTATTGAACGGCAGAAAGCGAAATCCGGGGATCTGGCTAACTGCGGGGCCTATGTTTTGGATAAGCGGTACTTTGATTACTCTTTGGTGCTGGCTGGAAATCAAACAGAAGAATATGGCCTACCGCAAACATTTATGCAAATGGTAAAAGATGGCGCCCAAATCGATATTGTGCGCGCGACCAAATGGCACAACGTAACCAATCCGGAAGATTTGAAAGAAGGGTTATAAAAAAAACCGTAACTACGTGTAGCACGGTTACGGTCAACCACTATCAAGTTTGACAGGGGTTTTGTGGATTCGTCGCACTTTCAGCTGGTTGTCAACGCAATGACACTCACCACGAAGCACAGAGTGGGTTTCATTGATTATTCTCACAACTTCCTCCAAAGTTATGCCACTTTGAAAACCAAATTCGATGGATTTGCCGCATCCTCCGCAGGACCATATGTATGTCGGAAAATCTTCTCCCGCATTTCTTCCGTAGACGATTTTGATTGCGGCTAAAGGGCATTCGCACCCTAGACCGTAATCTTTATTGCGTACCCACGCTATGATTTGTGCAACGGTCAAGTCGTTGTAGATACGAAAGGCTCTTTGCTCGTTGCAGTTAGTACAAACAAGCTTGAAGTGCATTTATACCCTCCGTTTAGAATTGATCAATTCTAACAGATTTATGAGAATTATAAAAGCGGATGAAAAAGGAATTAATCTTGCGGTCAAATATTTGAAGGCCGGGAAATCCGTGGTTTACCCCACGGATACTTCTTCTGGTTTGGCGGTTGACGCTACAAACGTAAACGCTTTAAAAAAAATATACAGAATCAAAAGAAAAAAAATAAATTCGATACCGATGCATATAGTGGTTTCGTCTATGGCGCAGGCAAAGAAATATGGAGTATTTAGTGAAACCGCAGAGAAACTATTTAAAAAGTTTTTGCCGGGACCGTTGACGTTGATAGTCGAATCTCGAATCTCGAAGTTAGAATTTGGAAAAATTTTGGCCGGGAAGACGGGGACCATTGGGATTCGAATGCCGAAAAATAATATTGCGCTTGCATTGGTAAAAAAGCTCGGCCGGCCGATTACGGCAACATCTGCGAATCCTTCACACAAACACGGCGGGCACGATTCATATACTGCCAATGAAGTTATAAATCAATTTAAAAACCGCAAAGATAAGCCTGACTTGGTGTTGGACGCTGGACGGCTCAAAAAAGTAAAACCATCCACAATGTTGGAGGTTAAAGGGAGAAATGTTAAAATAATCAGGAAAGGGCCGGTCGGAAAAATTGCAATTTTAAAATTATTAAGAATGTAACGGAAACCTTTAGGTTTCCAAGTTCCTGCAAAATCGTGGAAGTCTAAAGACTTCCGTTACATTACGAATCAGCATGAATTTACAACAACAAGACCCGCAGGTTTATAAAATCATTGAGAAAGAAAAAACCCGGCAAAGAGAAGGCCTCGAGCTAATCGCTTCCGAAAACTACGTTTCCACCGCAGTCTTGGAAGCCATGGGTTCGGTTTTGACGAATAAATATTCCGAAGGTTATCCAGGGAAAAGGTATTATGGTGGAAATGAGGTCATTGATGAAGCCGAGACTCTTGCTATTGACCGCGCAAAAGAACTTTTTGACGCCGAACATGTAAATGTCCAGCCGCTTTCAGGAAGCCCGGCAAATCTGGCGGTTTATATGGCCGTTTTACAACCAGGCGATAAAGTTTTAGGATTTTCGCTTGACCAAGGCGGACATCTTTCTCACGGGCATCCGCTCAATTTTTCCGGAAAGCTATACACGATTGTTCCCTATCTTACTGATAAAAAAACAGAAATGGTAGATATGGATGAGGTGGAAAAAATTGCTTTAGCGGAAAAGCCGAAAATGATTTTAGCTGGTTTTTCCGCCTACAGTAGAAATTTTGATTGGAAGCGGTTTAAAGAAATCGCGGACAAAATTGGCGCTATAACCTTCGCCGACATTGCCCATGTCGCGGGACTGATCGCGGGAAAACAGCTCGAATCTCCCGTGCCGTTTTTTGATATTGTATCCACCACTACTCACAAGACCCTGCGAGGTCCGCGGGGAGCGATAATCATGTGCAAAGAAAAATTCGCAAAGGCGATAGACAAGGCGGTTTTTCCAGGGGTGCAGGGCGGACCGCACGATCATATCAACGCCGCCAAAGCGGTTGCATTTGGCGAAGCGTTAAAGCCGGAATTTATTGAGTATAGCAAACAGGTTATTTCAAACGCCAGACAATTGTCGCAATCTTTGCAGCAAAAAGGCTTCCGAGTAATCTCCGGCGGCACCGATAACCATATTGTTTTGGTTGATATTTTTGGGAGCAAAAAAATCACTGGTAAAGAAGCAGAAAAAGCGCTGGAAAGCGTCGGTATCTCTATCAATAAAAACATGATCCCTTATGACAGCAGGAAGCCGCTCGATCCTTCCGGCGTGCGGCTTGGCACTCCGGCGTTGACTACCCGCGGTATGAAAGAGACAGAAATGGAAAAAACCGCGGAGTTCATAGACCAAACGTTGCAAGCCAAAGATGATTCGGTAAAGTTATCCGAAATAAAAAATCAAGTTAAAAATTTTGCCTTGCAATACCCGGTCCCGGGGATTGAGTGAAAATGAAACTTAGATTCGTTATTTTACCACCAACCAGGCTAGCAAAGTATACTGGTAAACTAGCTTTAAATTACGCTAGTCGTTTTCCCGTAGTGTATGCGGTGGATAATAAAAAATTTCAGCCTCACATAACACTTTTTGATGTTGAAATTTCTATAGTAGATTTTAAGACAGTTTTAACTAAGGCCAAAAGATTGTTTAAAGATATAAGGGCGCCAAAGGTTATCATTTCAGGGCCATGGATTTATAAGCCTCATCAGGTTTTAGGCGTAGATGTTAAAGCTGATAAAAATTACTCAAGGTTTAGAGAATCATTAAAAAAAAGTTTTGGGGATGCCGCAATAAAAGGAAAAACCGCTTCTTTTGCGCATATTACTTTGAATAAATTTCAAAATCTTGACGATCTAATTTCGTGCAGCAAAACAATGAGGGCAAAAATTTTTAAATTCCGACCTACAATGTTAGGGATTGGTGTAACTGATAAATATGGACAATTCGAAAAGAGAGGCAAAAAGCATCGGATTATTCAGAAGTGTAAGTTGAAATAATTTTGTTTTGTCATTGCGAGGAGTTAAAATAACGAAGCAATCTCAAGATAATTATGGGATTGCCGCGCCTCTCGACTCCGCTTGAGGCTCGCAATGACACAATGGCTATATGACTATCATTCAATCAATAATTTTAGGAATACTTCAAGGCTTTACGGAATTTTTGCCGATTTCTTCTTCGGCGCATTTATATATAATTCCGTATTTTTTTAATTGGGGTTATCAAGGGTTAGGCTTTGACGTGGCTTTGCATTGGGGGACCTTGCTTTCGGTAGTTATCATTTTTTGGAAAGATTATTGGAAATATTTCAAAGGGTTATGGATTGGAGGGATAGACAGAGCAATGGCATGGTTCTTGGTGCTTGGTTCTATTCCTGCAGCTGTGATCGGTTTTTTGTTGCAGGGTCAGGCAGAATCGGTTTTTCGGAGCCCGTGGGTGATTTTTGTAACCTTGACGGCGTTTGCGCTACTGCTTTGGGTGGCGGATAAAAAAAGTACACAGAATACAGTAAACAGTACGCAGTTAGGATGGAAGAAAGTTTTGTTTATTGGTTTTGCCCAAGCCATTGCTATTATTCCCGGAGTATCACGAAGTGGAGTCACTATGACAGCGGGAATGTTCTCGCGCTTAACTCGCGCGCAGGCAGTAAGGTTTTCATTTCTTCTTTCCGGCCCGATAATATTTGGCGCGGGTTTGGTTTCTATTCCGGATGTTGGAGATATTAATACAGCCTTAATTGTTGGGTTTTTGGCTTCCGTAGTTTCCGGTTTTATCGCGATAAAGTTTCTGTTAAAATTTATTACAACCCATTCATTTAATTTATTTGTTTTTTATAGGTACGCTTTGGCTGTGCTAATCTTTATAATTTTGCTGATACGCTAGTTCGATGTATAATGAGCTCAGGAGACAAGAACGGTCATTGTGGAACAAAGATCGTCTTTGTAAGTCATCATAGAAACTAAAATGCAAACTAAAGAAACACAACTTAGCACAAATATATTTGCGGCTTTTTTGGTTTGGTATTTTGGTCGGGCTTCTTTATTTATAGTACATATCTGGGCGAATTTTTTACTAGGGAATCTCCACTATTTTTCTATCTGGTTGCTACTTAAAACCCTAATATCTCCATGGCATAAATATAAAACTTCTTACGGACGCGGATTTGATTTTAAACGGTTTATGGAGGCTTGGTCGTTTAACATGGTCGCGAGAGTTATTGGATTTATTATTCGCGGAACAACTATCATTATAGGTTTAACGGTCGAAGTGTTTATTTTCTGCGCGGGTTTTTTGTTTTTAGCTTTTTGGATGTCAGCGCCACTGGTTTTAGCAGCGGCATTTTTTTATGGATTTTTACTTTTGATTTAAATATTGAGATATGTATTTTGATTTAGGCAAGGCACCAATACGATTTGCGTTGAGACTGGAAAAAGTCTCCTCCACGAAAGCAACCCACAGGTTGGTGCTTTTCATGTTTGTTGTTTTGGTGTTTTTGATGATTGTCTGGCTGACCAGCCCGGAATTGCTGGGAGAAGACAGGATTTTCGGTTTGTTTTTAATGGCTACGTCATTTGCTTTTACGTTTTGGGTTTACAGTTTATTTTTTACGACATATTTAAAAAATCTTGAACGCCCAAAACTTAATGAAGACAACCTTGCTTGTTATTTGGATTTTTTGTCAGCCAAAACTATTGAGTCTTATCAGAAAAGTAGCAGGCATGATATTTCGGCTTTGCTGTTTTCAATGCTTAAAAATAAACAAGTCGATTTTATTTTATATCGAATCGGTATAAACCCAAAGACATTTGAAGAGCATTTAAAAAATTATTTAAAATATCAAAAATTTGAAACTCAAAATGAAGAGTTTATAGTTTTTTTAGAAGACGCGCTGCAGGAGGCTCGTGATAGCCGAAACGAAAATATTATTACATGGAGAGATTTGCTTGTCTCTTTGTCGGCACATTCGAAATTTTTCAACAAATTTTTATTCAACGAAAAATTAGAAAAAGGAGACATTCGGCGACTGGCAAGTTGGCAGTGGCGGATGGAAGAGGATTTTGAAAAAACAAAAAAGTTTTGGTCGAAAGAAAACTTGATGGGAAGACGAGGGATAGCCAAAGACTGGGCGGCGGGATATACGGTTCAGCTCGACAAATACGCCCGTGACGTGACCTATGCCATTGCCAAGCGTGGATTTTCAGCGCATTTGTATGGGCGCAAAAACGAAACCGATGCCATTGAGCGAATTTTGGCTCGCGCCGGAGAAAATAACGTTGTGTTAGTCGGAGAGGCGGGGGTCGGTAAAAAAACCATCGCTTACGCCCTATCGAAAAGAATTTTAGACGGAAAAGTTTTACCATCGCTAGCACACAAGCGCGTGCTGGAGCTGGATATTGGTTCAGTTTTAGCGGGGTCGGGTTCATCTCATGAGGTTGAATTAAAACTAAAAAATGTTTTAAATGACGCGGTTTCTGCCGGAAACGTGATTTTGCTAATAGATGAAATTCACTCTATTTTCTCCCGCGATGCCGGGGCGGGACAAATAAATGCCACCGAGCTGTTTCTTCCATATTTATCTTCGCCAAATTTTCAAGTGATTGGAATGACTGATTTTAAAAATTATCAGCGGACTTTTGGATCAAATCCGTCTTTAGTAAAAGATTTTGAAAAAGTCGAAATTCATGAACCTCAAGTGGATGATGTTATTAGTATTTTGGAAGACGCTGTTCCTCAAATCGAGGCTCACTCGCAAGTTTTAGTCACTTATCAGGCGATGGTTGATTCAGCCAAGCTTTCAGACCGTTATATAAAAGATGTCCCTTTTCCTGAAAAAGCGTTGGATGTTTTGGAAGAGGCGGCGATATATGCAAAAGCGGACAGGAAAAGTTCTCTCGTGACCAGCGGAGACGTGGAAGAGGTGGTTTACAGACGAACCGAGATCCCGGTCGGAAAGATCGCGATGGCGGAAAAAGAAGTTCTGTTGGATTTGGAAAAAGTTTTGCATCGAAAAGTTATTGGTCAAAGTGAAGCAATCACCGCGGTGGCGAACGCCTTGCGACGATCTCGTTCGGGAATCGCGTCGGAGAAAAAACCAATTGGTTCGTTTTTGTTTCTTGGCCCGACCGGTGTTGGAAAAACCGAGACCGCCAAGGCCTTGGCCTCAACCTATTTTGGATCGGTAAAATCTATGTTGCGTTTTGATATGTCCGAATTTCAGCAGGCCGATTCGGTAAAACGATTGCTTGGAGATGGCGCGGAGCCGGGGCAACTTACTACAGCGATTATTGATAATCCGTTTTCTCTTTTGTTATTGGATGAAATCGAAAAAGCTGATTCAAACATCCTCAATTTGTTTTTACAGGTTTTGGATGATGGTCGTTTGACCGGGTCTTCTGGCCGGACGGTTGATTTTACAAATACGATTATCATTATGACTTCAAACGCCGGTTCCGAGATGATCAGGCAGTCGGTGGAGCAAATGCGAGAACAAAATTTGAAAGAAAGGCTGTTGGATTATTTACAAAAAGAAGGTAGATTTCGGCCGGAGTTTTTAAACCGATTCGACGCGGTCATTGTTTATAAACCGCTTACTCAAGACCAAACCTGGGAAGTGACAAAATTATTGTTTTCCGATTTAAATAGGCGACTGAAACAAAAAGATGTTCAGTTAAAAATTACCGATGAGTTAGTCGCAAAAGTTTCCAAGCTCGGCTACTCGCCGGAATTTGGGGCGAGGCCACTACGGAGAGTGATCCAGGATAAAGTAGAAAATATTATCGCAAAAAAACTCCTTTCGGGAGAGGTTGACCGTGGTGATGTGGTGGAAATTCAAACGGAAGAGTTAGTATAACGCTCGCTCGTTTGTCCTTTGACAAATGGTCTAAGGCTTCTGGTGCGTGAGGTTTTAAAAGTGCGTCAATATAGCTATCGCTATATTGACAGGATAAATTTACGAGGGGAAAAAGTTTTCAGCAAAAAGCTCGTGGTTGGTTGCGGCATTAGTATAACTTTGAATTACGAAATAACCAAAATTTTACTCCCCAAAACTGTCGAAGGGTAAAATTTTGCTAAACGGACAGCTTAACCTTTGACTTCTCTCAAGCAACAATTGAATACTGAAAAAATAAAGGGTCATCCTTATTTAAACGAGGATGACCCTTGCGCCAGAGCGGTAGGCATTAAATTATTTGTGATAGATTTTTTCGGACAGTATGGTTAATGCCATGTAAATTTGTTCTTCCAGTAAAATTCTCGCAAAATTGTGAGTGAAAGTAAGTGGGGATAGAGAAAGAAACCAGTTGGATTTCTTTTTTATGTCATCTGAAAGACCGGTTGAGCTACCGATAATAAAAGTCATTTCTCTGCTGGTGGCGTTGTAAGGGGCTAAAACTCGCGCAAAGTTTTGACTGGTTAAGGTTTTGCCTTTTTCGTCTAACGCTATTACCAGTGATCCTTCCGGAATCTGTTTGAGGATTATTTCGGCTTCTTTTAGGCGGGACTTGGAAGCGTCCTTTTCTTTTCGGTAGGCTACCTCCGGGATTTCTACGATTTTAATCTTAGCGTAGGGGCTCAAGCGATCTAAGTATTCTTTTTCCAAAGTCAAAAAAGCCTGTTCTTTTAGTTTTCCCACTGTGATAATAGTAAATTTAAGCATATGTCGGTAGTTAGGATTTTAGCCGAACCTTGAAATTATAGCAAATATCAGGGTATAATTGAATGGATATAAATTTACATGCCGCGGTGGCGGAATTGGCAGACGCACTGGACTCAAAATCCAGCGAGCGCAAGCTCATGAGGGTTCGACTCCCTCCCGCGGCATAATGGACACCTTTTGTACTCAGGAATTTAGCGCACTACTTAATTGTTCTTGTAAGACTTCGTTAGGAGTGCGGAAGTTAAGTTT
>PFAJ01000002.1:0-4714 GCA_002773695.1 Candidatus Doudnabacteria bacterium CG10_big_fil_rev_8_21_14_0_10_41_10
AAGAATCACTCTTGAAAGGATCGGCTGAAGCCTGGGAGTTGCTCCCAAAGAGGGATACTAAAAAATGCTTGACAATACTGCAATTATTTGATTTAATAATACATCAACATAAAAAAGAGGGCTATATGAAAACTACCATTACATCGGTCACAATGGGAGGGGCCACAAATACTGGTATGGCAATATCAGTCAAGGATCTTCCCGGGGTTTGGATGAACCTGTTCGACGGAGCCAGGATACCATACCGCACTTTTGCGAAGATGGGAGATATCGTTCTCCATCCTCTCAAAGCCGGCGATGAAGTAACCGCGGATAACGTGGCCTGCTTCGATTATAACGGCAAAACTTATAACCTTGCCAATCCGCCAACCAGTCGGGCTATTGCGGATAGTCTGTGATCCCAACAACCTGCCTTCCGGCCGGCCGTTTTTTTTATAGCACTTCCTTTGTCATTCCGGATTCTACGAAGTCCGCCGTAGGAGGACGAAGGGAAATCTGGAATCTAGAACTCTGGATCCCGGACATCCGCCTACGGCGTATTCCTGGATGACATAAAAAAATTATTTCTCTAAATAATCCAACAACTGCTGTTTTACCGTCTCCGCTTCCTCGCGCTCTATTTTATCGGAAGTATCTAATTTGAGATCTCTTACCACCTTTTCGATCTCCAATTTACTAATATCTCCTGATGAATACCGCGAAAACAACCCTTTTATGTATTCCCTCTCGGATAATTCCAAAATTGCGATTTTCCGCAAAAGTTCGTCGAGTTTTTGTTTTGAAATTTTTTTCTCACTTGAGAATAGTCCCATATCACAAAATTAAAAACTTAAAGATTAATCAAAACACACAAAAACAAAATAATGCAGGGTCTGATTTCCAGTGTTCTTTACATTGTGTTTTTTACCTGAAGGAATATAAATAAGATAATCCTTTTCCACATTAATATCATCCTCGCCTTCCAACTCTATAGTAGCCACGCCTTTTAGAACAACGATAACCTCCTCGCGATTTTTTGTGGTATGTATACCGACCTCTTGTCCGGGTTCTAATATTATGTTGTGAAATTTAATTTTTCGGGTTTCATTCAAATCAAGCAGTTTTCCGGCACTACTTATTTTTTTTACAATCATCTATTTTATTTTTATCTTACCTTTAAAATACTCTCCTACCAGATTCATTGTATTTAACGAAAGCTCTCCCTGCATTCCTTTTAGTTCTTCCCAATCAAAATATTTAAACTCGTCAAATTTGTCCGGTTCCAAAATCTGCGGATCCCCTTTCACAATCTTTGCTTTCATCCAAACATACTCCATGGTCGTCTCTTCTTCTAAAAAACGTTTCCGTCCTAACACTTTCGAAATCTTCACGTCAACTCCCAATTTCTCTTTAACTTCTCTTACAGCCGCTTGCTTTTCGCTCTCTCCCGGTTCAACCTTTCCTCCCGGCGTTTCCCACTGGACACGTTTCGCGGTTTCGCGATGTAACAACAAAATCCGACCCTTCGTATCCAAGATCACGCATCCAGCCAATTGAAATTTGCTGTTCATGTCTTTAGTTTATTATACTCCTAAAAACCTATAAATAAAAAAACGCCGAGGTTCACAGGGAAATGAACGCAAGGCGCTTGGGCGGAAAGCGCGGCTTCGGTTAGTGGATAGTCGCTGATTTAGAAAACACGAGATTCCAGTTTTCCTCGAACTGCTTTTCGGTCACGAACATCGGCCGTGTCGATCCCCGCGATCGTTGGGGGAAAATTTTTGAGCTTCCGCCCGTAACCCGACAAATTGGACAGTCCTTGGCAGGATACGGCCCTGACACAATTTCTGTCCCTGTGTCCAAATCTACACAATCGATAAAATGCCATCTTTCTTCAGGCATGCCTTCCTCCTTCAGTGAAATAAAATAATACCTGTTTGAAAGCAGATAGTCAAATGAGGTTAAATGACAAGCTTGATCCTCCCCCTTGGGGAGTCGCGATGACATCTGGCATGTCATTGCTTCAGGATTTTTTTTCGCAACCGAACTGACTTTGGCGTAATCTCCAAAAACTCGTCGTCTGCCATAATCTCCAAGCCCCGTTCCAGCGTCAATTTCATCGGGGTTGTCAGGTCAAGCGCTTCATCGGAACCCGACGCTCGCATGTTGGTTAGTTGTTTTCCTTTGGTCGGATTCACCGCCATGTCCATCCCTTTACTGACATTTCCAACAACCATTCCTTCATAGACTTCGACATTTGGGCCAATGTATAAAACACCACGATCTTGTAGGTTGTAAAGTGAATACCCCAGGGCTTTACCGGTCATCATCGAAACCATAGACCCAACTTCACTACGTTTGATGTCACCAACATGCGGACGGAAACCAACCACTCGCGAAGACATAATCCCCTCGCCTCGAGTGTCGATTAAAAATTCTGAACGTAGCCCCAACAAACCACGGGTTGGAATCTCAAAAGTCAGCCGAGCATTCCCATGGACTGTTTTTAGCTCCGTCATTATCCCTTTTCGGTTAGATATTTTTTCAATAACCACACCCGACATTGCTCCCGGCACATCGATGATTAATTCTTCAAAAGGCTCTAGGGTTTGCCCGTTTTCTTCTTTCAAAATTACATGCGGTTGAGAGACTTGAACCTCGTATCCTTCCCGACGCATATTTTCAAGCAGTATTGCGATATGCATCTCGCCTCGTCCAAAAACCGTAAACTGATCCGCCCGAGAAAAATCAATTTTGATTCCAACATTTACCTCCAATTCCTTTTCTAACCGTTCCTTTATTTGTGAATTGGTTACAAACTTTCCTTCGCGCCCTGAAAACGGAGAATTGTTAACCATGAAGCCCAAAGAAACAGTTGGCTCGTCAACCGCGATGTGTGGCATCATCTCCATTGTCTCATCAGTCGACATGGTATCCCCAATATAAATATCCGGGAACCCGGCAACCACGACAATATCTCCCGCTCCGGCACTTTCCACTTCAATCCGCGCGAACCCTTCAAAGGTAAAAAGTTTTGTAACCACCCCTTTTTGAACAGTCCCGTCAACTCGTTTGATAAATAACTGATCCTTTAATTTCACCGTCCCTTCATATATACGGGCAATCGCCAACCTGCCCAGATAGTTGTCATAGTCCAGGTTAAAAGACTGCATTTTTAACGGTTTATTTATTTTTTGCGGAGAAGGATGAACATGTTCCAATATCATATCTAAAAGCGGAGTCATGTCTTTTGACTCATCTTCCAAATGCTTTTTTGCGATCCCCTCTTTTCCAATAGTATAAACAACTTTAAAATCCAACTGATCGTTAGTGGCGCCCAAATCCATAAACAAACCAATAACTTCTTCAATAGCTTCTTGCGGCCGGGCGGCGGGTTTGTCGATTTTGTTTAAAACCACCAAAGGCTTCAAACCTATCTCCAAAGATTTTTTCAAAACAAATTTTGTCTGTGGCATCGGGCCCTCTTGCGCGTCCACTACCAAAATAACAGAATCAATAGATCGTAAAACTCGTTCTACTTCACTCCCAAAATCGGCGTGTCCCGGAGTATCGACAATGTTGATCTTTGTCATTTTACGTCCCAAGCTCTTCGACGGATAAAACATCGACGCATTTTTGGCATATATTGTAATCCCCCGTTCTTTTTCTAACACATTGCTGTCCATACTGACCGATTTATTTTTGGAAGCGCCGGTTTGACGCATTAAAGCATCGGTAATTGCGGTTTTACCATGGTCAACGTGAGCGATAATTGCGATGTTTCGAATTTCCATAAAATTTTATCTGTTATTCCGAAAATATTACCTTCATTACCTCTCTCTTCTTCCTTTTCTGTCATCCTCCTATGTCATCCCGGACTACGATCCGGGATCTAGAGGTCCTCCCCTCTCAAAAACCTTGAATTACGAAACAGTAGTTCTCGACTTCCTCCCAAGGCGGACAAATCGCTCGAACAATAATATTCAGATTGCGCCCAAATCCAATCCGTGGTCGCAATGACACTAGGGGGTTTTCAGAGAGTTTCGTAACTCATATTCAAGGGGAGGAGAATTTTAAAAAATTATCAATTATCTTCGGCGGTGGTCTCTATTGCCGGTATATCCGCGAAAAGGCCCGCGTCTTGAAGATCCTTGAAAATTTCTTCCACGGCTTCGAGGATTGAAACGGCCTCGACTCCTATCCTGAAAATGCTCGCGAGGAGCTCGCGCTCTTTCCGGGGGAAGAGGAGGCAGTGACAAAAGCGGTAAAGACTTCCGAATCAGTCGTTCAATAGCTCTAACGTCGGCTTTCTGATTAGGCGCGACAAAAGAAATCGCTTTTCCAAAACGGTCCGCTCTTCCGGTTCTGCCAATCCGGTGAACATAGTCCCCTAAATTGTCAGGAAGGTCGAAGTTGATAACCAACGAAATATCTTTGACATCTATCCCGCGAGCAGCAATATCAGTCGCCACCATAACCCGAAACTTTCCGGTAGAAAAACCTTGCAGTGCCGCCTGACGTTGCGATTGAGAGCGGTTGGAATGGATCTCGGTTGCGGTGTGGTCCATATGGCGAATATCCCGCGCGATCCGTTTCGCGTTATGTTTGGTTCGGGAAAAAATCAAAACTTTTTCCTCTTTATACTGTTGCAGTAAAGAATCAAGCAGTCGCATTTTATCATTTTTTGTAACGACAAATATTTCGTGTTCTACATTTTTAGCGGCGGTACCTTGCG
>PFAJ01000002.1:4767-5634 GCA_002773695.1 Candidatus Doudnabacteria bacterium CG10_big_fil_rev_8_21_14_0_10_41_10
CTCATCAAGTGTAATACTGTTTACATGGTCAAGCTTAAACAATCCCTGCTTCATCAAATCCGCCAATCGGCCAGGAGTCGCAACCACTATATGAGGATTTCGTCTTAGGGTGGCAACCTGCATACGTTGTGAGGCCCCACCAATAACCACCGCGCAACGAAGTCCCAGCGGAACGCCAATTTGTCGCAAAGCTTCCTCTATTTGTAGGGCTAATTCGCGGGTCGGGACCAAAATCAAACCTTGTCCTTTATGTTGAGCAAGCCGTTGAATCATAGGAATACCAAACGCCAGAGTTTTCCCGGTTCCGGTTTGGGCAATCCCCACAATGTCTTTTCCTTCCAAAGCCCCCGGGATAACCTGGTGTTGAATTGGGGTTGGTACATCGAACCCTTTTTTGTTGATAATAGCCAAAAACTTCTCGGCTATACCAAGGTCGCTAAAGTGTCCGATATCCGCCGAAAGCGAACCCATCTTTGGTGGAATTTGTCTCGAATGTGTCATAAAATTAAAATGCTTTTTGTTGTTCCACGTAACCTCTACCCTCTTGTCATTCCGAGCGGCGCCGAGCCTGCCGGCAGGCAAATCTATAATAATCCTTAGACAAGGGATCCCTCCGTTTCAGTCGGGATGACAATGGAGGTGAATATAAAATACGTGACCCGATATTCTTTGGGAGTCACGCTATGACACATAAAGATTCGAGTCGCTTGAATTTTTTTCCAAGCTATTACTAAAAATAAATTTTATCACATAAATCCCCTTCTGTCAAGCACCTCGTACTGTGCCACTACCTTGGAAACACTTAGGGTATTCTTAAGATGAGTAATTAAAGAATCTTTAAGTGTATGTCATATGATATAAATCCTC
>PFAJ01000019.1 GCA_002773695.1 Candidatus Doudnabacteria bacterium CG10_big_fil_rev_8_21_14_0_10_41_10
ATTATCCAAGATTAGGGGTTAGAAGAGATGGGTATTTCGTAATTGAAAGCCGAGGACGCATTATTTCTGGTGGGCGTGGGGAGAGTCGAACTCCCAAGGACTTTCGCCCATACGCTCCTGAAGCGTACGCGTATGCCAGTTCCGCCACACGCCCATTAAAGGGATTTATTTTATCGCTCGTTTAGTATTCAGGTACCATTTGTCGATATCTAAAAATCGTTCGGATTGATTAACAATATTGTTTAATTCAACTCCCTGGATTTTGTCATTGATCCCGTAAATAAACAAAGAGTTGGCAACAAATATTGCCGGCATATCATCTACCAAGATTTCTTGGAAGCGTTTATAACGTTGATCGCGATAAGCGGGATCCGCGTTGGTTCGAGCTTCTTCCAAAAGCGCATCGGCCTCTCGGCTGCCAAAAATTGCGAGATTCAACCCCGGATCTTGGCGTTGGGTAGAATGCCAAAAAGGAAAAGGGTCGGGGTCGGCGCCAACGTTTTCTATAAACAACAAAGATTGATATTCTCGGGGTCGTAATTTATCTTGTTCCAATTCTCCAATCGTTAAAACTTCCAGATTTATTTGAAAACCGATTTTTTCCCACTGTTTTTTCAAAAGTTCCGCCACCGCGACATTGGGAGGGAAGTTGTTGGTAGTGAGTGTAAACTCTAAATCCACATCACCTTTTTTTAACACTTTAGTTCCATCTACTTTTATAAATTCACTCGCGGAAAGCAAGGCTTTGGCGTTTTCAATATTGTAAAGGTGTGATTCTTCCACGCCCGGATTATATCCAATGTATCCAGGCGGGATAGGGCCCCGAGAAGACTGGGCTTTTCCAAAATAAATCGCATTGATAATTTCTTCCCGGTCGATACTTTGAGCCAAAGCATATCGGACATTTTTGTCATTCAAAACAGGGGATTTACTCTTGTTGAAAAACAATGCTTGGTACTGGGGAAGATTTAGGTAATGAAGATTGATCCGGGATGATTTCTCAACATAATTTTTTTTATCAAAAGGAATAAATCCCAGTCCCATAATATCTCTACCATGGTAAGCGGCAATTGCATCGTCATATGTTTCGTAAAATTTGAATACGATTTCATCTAGGTAAGGTTTACCGTCTTTGTAGTTCTCGAAACTAGAGAGCGTAATTGAACGAATTTCTCCTTCGTCAGATTTTGCGATATTGGTTACGACAAATGGTCCCGTGCCTACTGGTTGCAGGTTAAATTTTGTCAAAGCAAAATTGGCAGGTTCAACACTTTCCCAAATATGTTTTGGTAGAATTCCTTGAGTCAGGTTGGTCAAGAAAGGGGCAGAAGGTTCTTTCAAAATAATTACGATTGAAAAATTATCTATTTTTTGAACTTCTACTTTGTTCCAGTTTAGTCGTGTCGGACTTTGGTATTGAGGGTCTTGAATTAATTTTATGGTGAAAAGCACATCGTCTGCGGTGAACTGTTGGCCATCGTGCCAAACAATATCTTCGCGAAGTTTGATGATGTATTGTTTTTGATCTTCAGAAATCTGCGGCATTTCGGCGGCGAGATCTGGTACTAGTTGTTGATCGGCGTTAAATTTTATTAGACCGGAAAAAACAATACGAGAAATATCTTGATCAACTTTGTTGGCAGGGGATAAGGTTGGATTAATAAATCGGGGTTGGCCAACTAGTCCTTCTACATATTTCCCTCCAAAGTCAGGGACGACTTCAGTGACTGAAACATAACTTTGAGAAATTAAAAAAGCACTGGTAACAACCA
Source organism: Candidatus Doudnabacteria bacterium CG10_big_fil_rev_8_21_14_0_10_41_10 (assembly GCA_002773695.1). GTDB lineage: Bacteria > Patescibacteriota > Doudnabacteria > UBA920 > 2-01-FULL-50-11 > 1-14-0-10-41-10. The sequence continues at coordinate 1,773 of PFAJ01000019.1, forward strand.
GCGCAGTAATCGCGACTACTAAAATTTTCTTTTCCAATGACGTAAAAGTTTTGGTGAGTTTTGGTACAGATCCGGCTCGGAAAAAATGAACATTCCTTGCTCCCAAGGAAACTTGTCGGAAATATTCTTTTATGGATTCAAATCGGTTCACGATTCAAATATTGTTTGCTGTTAAATAAATTTTTTCAGTTTCAATTTTGTATCAACAAACTGGCTACCCCGATTAGTGCGAAAACCACAATAAGACCGATTGTTGCGTAATGCATCCATTTTTCAGCTCCGCGTTTGGTGTGAACCGGTCCGCCGCCACTACCAAATATTGCGCCTGCTCCACTACCACGGTTTTGTATAAGGATTAGTGCGATAACCAATACGGTGATCATTATTTGAACAATACTAAGTACTCGTTCCATGAAAATAATAATTTAATTTTCAAGTTCAATCATACAATATCGAGGTTTTTTAGTCAATGTTTTATCTAACTCATGATTAAAATTTACCGAGTAATTTTTTTGAGCGTTTTTTTCGGTGATAAGTAATAGCAAAACGGTGTGCTTCATCACGGATACGTTGAAGAAGGTGCAGGGCCGGGCTATTGGTTGGAAATTGTAAGGTTGATTTTCTATTAGGAAGATAAATCTCCTCAAGTTTTTTTGCGAGACCGATTACGGGGAGTTTGTAGTTTATAGCTTTTAGGGCTGTCAGTACAGCGTTTAGTTGGGCTTTTCCACCATCAACAATCATCAGATCAGGAAGCTTCCATGCTTCCGGTTCGCCCGCTCTGGCCAAGCGACGAGTTAGCATTTCTTTCATCATCGCCACGTCATTCGGAGTATTTAAAGATTTTATGGCGAATTTTTTGTAGTCATTTTTTTTTGCTTTTCCGTTTTCAAATACCACCATTGAACCGGTCGGGGAAGTCCCTTGGGTGTTTGAAATATCATAGGCTTCGATCCGGAGTGGAATTTCCGGCAGGCCGAGTTTGTTTTTTAGTTCAAACAAGGCTTTTGTCGCCACTGCCATTTCTCGAGCAAGATTTTGCGAAGATTTTTCAAGGAAGTCTTTAGCATTTTTTTCACCCATTTTAATCAATTTGCGTTTTCTCCCGCGTGTTGGAGATAAGAATTTGATTCCTTGTTTTTTTCCCAAAACTTTTATTCCTGAAATAAAGAAAGGGAGATTGATTTCTCGTGGCAGGTCAGAAGCCTCTAAATAATACCTTTGGAGGAATGATTTTAAAACCTCTTCTTGGGGGGCATTTTTTGCGTTTTCCAAAAGAAAATTTTTAGCATCAATTAGTTTTCCAAGACGCACTTGAAACAATGTTACTCCGGCAAGATTTCCGGCTTGGTAAAGGGAGACTGTGTCGAAAGATTCAATTTTAGCTCCGACTATTTTTTGTTTCTCTAACATTTTTTGTAAAGCCACGGCTTGGTCTCGAAGCCTTCCGGCTTTTTCAAACTGTTTTTTTAGAGAGGCTTGATGCATTTCTTTTTTTAGTCTCGCGAGTGTTATTTGCATTTCTCCACGCAAAAACCCTTCAATTTTTAGGAGGTGTTTTTTGTACTCATTGACAGAGATTTTTTTGGAACACACCCCAGGACAACGACCAAGATGGTAGTAGAAACAAGGTCGGGTTCCAATTTTTTTGTTAGAGCAATATGAAAATATATAACGGATCAAACGCAGAGTTTCTCGGACAGAAAGCCCGGAAGTGTATGGGCCAAAAAAATTGGCTTTTTTTGAATCGATTTTTCTAGATGTAGATATCTGTGGAATTGGGGTAGAGTAATCGATTTTAATAAACTGGTAATTTTTATCGTCTTTCAAAAGCACGTTGTATCGGGGTTGGTATTTTTTGATTAGATTATTTTCAAGCATCAGTGATTCGGTTTCGGTGTCGGTCATAATGTATTCCAAATCGGCGATTTGCGAAGTTAAGTGTTTTGTTCGAGGTTCGATGACGTGGCTTTGGGAAAAATAGGATTTTATCCGGTTTTTTAAAACTTTGGCTTTACCCACGTACAAAATTTCCTCTTTAGAGTTTTTAAAAAGATACACGCCTGGTGATTGAGGCAGATTTTGCAGTTTTGTTTTAAGTTTTTTCATGGTGGAATTATATAACAGCTTTGACTTCGGGTCTATTTTAGATTATGTTGGTTTTTGATTGGGATCTTGGATTGGAGGAAAACTATGGACATGGAAGAACCAACCCAACTGCCGGCACCAGCCAGTCCTTTGGGCTGGTTTTTTTAAAATATAAAAAATCCTGACGTAAGCGTCGGGAGATGCGAATCTTGGCCGCTAGCAACCGGCCGAGGATACTCTTTCTGGTCGGCGGGAAGAAGTAGAAGGGCTTGGGAGGAAGATCGTTGTATTCCCTCCATGCCCACTCCAGCACCGAGGAGTAAAATGGATACCAGACCCCGGTCCAGGAAGGCCATGAGTCCGAGAAGCAAGCTGAGCATCGGGCTTGGCCGGAACCTGGAAGGCCGACCATCGGCTTGTTAATGAAGATCCGGGTTTTCCAAATAGTGGAGAACCCGGGCGAGGATTCGGAAGGTATAATTACTTTTTGCGCTGTCGAGCCGGCCTTCAATTATGTTTTTAGCACTTATCATCGGGTGACTCTCCTTTGCAAATTGTAAACAGTCTATCCTCAGAGTATTTTGTCAAGGGGAATTCACTTACCGGTTAGGCAAGCGTCGAAGCTTGACTTTTTTATTTGAAAAAATAGGACAGATTTAAAAGGATTAATGGGGGAAATGGAAGTTTGTACTCAGGAATTTAGCGCACTACTTAATTGTTCTTGTAAGACTTCGTTAGGAGTGCGGAAGTTAAGTTTTTTCCTTG
>PFAJ01000047.1 GCA_002773695.1 Candidatus Doudnabacteria bacterium CG10_big_fil_rev_8_21_14_0_10_41_10
CGAAGAAGAACGCCACAAAGAATTCCGAGACATCCAAAATCGTCTCAACCAAAAAGAAAATACACTCGAACAAAAAGTTGACCAATTTGAAAAAAGAAAGGAACTCCTCCAAGAAAAAGCCAATCAAATTGAAGCAATCAAACAAAAAGTTGACGAACTTAAAGAAGATGCCGTAAAAAAATTAGAAGACATTGCAGGACTTTCAGCAGAAGAAGCAAAAGATAGTCTCTTCAAAAAAATAGAAGAAATATCAGGACAGGAACTCTATGATCTACAAATGAAATTTGATAAACAAAATCATGAAGACATAGAAAGCAAAGCACAAACAATCATTATCAATGCGATAGAACGAACAGCGGCAAACCATGCTGCCGAAACAACGTCAACAGCGGTAAGTCTTCCAAGCGATGAAATGAAAGGAAGAATCATTGGAAAAGACGGAAGAAATATTAAAACCATAGAAAAAATGACTGGGTGTGAACTCATTATCGACGAAACCCCTGGTATGATTCTTGTCTCTGGATTTTCACCAATCCGCCGACGTGTCTGTTCACTTGCCCTCCAAAAACTTATCAAAGATGGACGTATCCAACCGGCTCGCATTGAAGAATTTATTCAAGATGCAAAAAAAGAACTTGCCGTTGACATCAGAAAAGCAGGGGAAGAAGTACTCCATCGTCTTGGTATTATTGGCATTGATCCAAAGCTTGTTTCCATTGTTGGACGATTAAAATACCGAACAAGTTACGGACAAAACATTCTCCAACATTCAGAAGAAGTTGCTCACCTTTGTGCCATCATGGCAGAAGAACTTGGGGTAGATGTCGCAAAAGCCAAAAAAGCAGGATTCTTCCACGACATTGGAAAAGCCGTAGATCATGAAACAACAGGAACACACACTGAAATTGGATATACTATTCTCAAAAAATTCAACGTTGACGAAGAAACCTCACAAGTGGCACTTACTCACCACGACATAAACCCACCGCTACTCCTCACAAAGCTTGTCATGGCAGCCGATGCAATTTCTGCATCACGCGTGGGAGCTCGTAGAGACACATACGAACAATTTGTTGCTCGACTAGATGAACTAGAAAAAACCGCAAAAGATTTTCCAGGAGTAGATAAAGTGTATGCCATCCAAGCAGGAAGAGAAATCCGCGTCTTTGTGACACCAGAAGAAGTTGATGATTACCAATCATACAACCTAGCAAAAGACATTGCACGAAAAATTGAAAATGAACTCACCTACCCCGGAGAAATTCGTGTCAACGTCATTCGTGAAACTCGTTCAATCGAATACGCACGATAAACAGACAAACAAAAAGTAAAATAAAAAACAATCCTTTTCCGGATTGTTTTTTTATATACTACGTTGCCCATGAGCCATGAACTAAATTACGCTCTATTGACACAAATATATGATTATTGTAGAATAGTCCATATAGTAATACTACTTCTTTAAACAAAGAAATATGAAATTAAATAAAGCACTGCTTGCTCAAGCAATAGCAGACAAAGCAGGTGTATCCAAAAAAGAAGCTGAAGACATGGTAGCAGCTTTTGTTGATGTAGTAACAAAAGCACTCATGGATGGAGGCGAAGTAACCATTGCCGGATTTGGTGCCTTTAGTGCAAAAGTTCGTGCCGGAAGAATTGGAGTAAACCCACAAAATCCTGCAGAAAAAATTCAAATTCCACCAGTAACCGTTCCCAAATTCAAAGCAGGAAAAGCACTCAAAGATGCCCTCAAAGGAAAAAGAAACGTTGGACAACAACCTCCTCCTACCCAACAAACAACTTCAGAATCGACAACACCTCACTTTGAAATGTAACCAACAAAAACTGCCTTCATTGACAGTTTTTTGAATACAAAAAACAAAAAAGAACATATTGACACGACAAGGAAATTTCGGTATTCTATGATCGTCTATATTTCAAGATAGTACAGAAAAAATCCAACATTTCCATATGGCCCCATCGTCTAGTGGTTAGGACATCTGGTTCTCATCCAGGCAACAGGGGTTCGATTCCCCTTGGGGCTACAAAAGCCAAACAGTTTATCATTAACAATTGATATTTAACGCGATCGTGTAATGTCAATTGTCAACAGTTAACTGTTGCTTCTCTGTCAGGGTAGCTCAGCTGGCTAGAGCACAGGATTCATAACCCTGAGGTCGGGAGTTCGAGTCTCCCTCCTGACACAAAGATAACTATAAAACATAGTTATCTTTTTTATACAAAATAAAAAAACTCGAACATGGGGGTGGTAGGGGGAGAATTCCCCCTACATGCTGAGGAAAGTAATTTGAAAACCAGAAGGTTTTCAAAGGAGTCCGAAGAGACGACGTGAGGGTCTCCCTCCTGACACAAAATAACCATGGAAAATCCATGGTTATTTTTTATTTAGTACATAAAAAACATTACCTTCCTGGCGCCACACGATAATAATCGAGAATCTCCTTTGCAATCACCCCAAACGTTGGGGCCGCAGTAGCAGAAGAAAATTTTCGCTCTGGCTTTTCAAACGTTATAATCATTGTAAATACCGGATCATCAATAGGGCCAAAACCAACAAACGAATGATTAGTTTCCTCAGAATATCCTCCACGATCAGCAATCTGAGCTGTTCCCGTTTTTCCTGCAATATAATATCCAGGAACAGCAGCAGCTGCTGCTTGCCCATTATCAATAACACTCACCAACATTCCCGCCAAAAGTGAAGCCGGACGAGGATCGATAACTCGTCGTACTTCTTTTGGATGAGTGCTATCCACTTTTCCACTCGGATACAAAATTTTATCAATAATATAGGGCTTCATAAGTACACCACCATTTGCAATAACCGAAAATGCCGTAACCATCTGCAAAGGCGTAACCGTAATCCCCTGTCCAAAAGAAGCCGTAGCAGCATAACAATCAACGTTATCCCCTTTATTACGAGACAACGATTCAATAGTTCCAGATCCTTCACTATCAATTTCAATGCCCGTCTTTACCCCAAAACCAAAGGCTTCAATATAATCGCGAAGCCGTTTTTTCTTCAATTTCATTGCTACTTCAACCATACCAGTATTAATCGAATTTTCCAGTACTCCCGTCATAGTTTGATCCTCATACGCTTTTGAATTAGCATTTTTAATAGGCGTATCACAAAGTCCCTCAACACTTCCTGGATCATAAAAATACGTATCAGGCGTCACCAAATTTTCATTCAATGCCGCAGCCATAGCAACAGGTTTAAAGATAGACCCCGGTTCATACGCAGTAAAAATTGACGTATTATTAAATACGGCAATAGAATCCACTTTGTTATACGTATTTGGATCAAAATCAGGCAAACTGCACATGGCACGAATAGCCCCAGATTTTGGATCCATAATAATCAATGATGCCGTTTTCGCGCCATACTCCCCCATTCGTTTACGCAATTCCTCACACGCAAGATATTGCAATGTTCTATCAATCGTCAGCACCAAATTAACACCATCCTGAGCTTCTTGAGACAACCGTCCAGCAAGCGGAATCCATCCTCCGCCGGCACCTCTTGCACCCGCAAAAAAACCTCCTTCTCCCGCAAGTTCCTTTTGCCAATAGCCTTCAATCCCATACTGACCAAGTGTCTCACCTTCCTCATTTTTTCTCACAAAACCAGCAACTTGTGCAGCTAACTGCGACTCAGGATAAAATCGTTCTGACTTTCTCACAAAGCCAATACCTGGTAATACCAATTCTTCTATCGCCGTTTTTGTCTGTTCATCAATTTGCTGTTCAATTGGCTCATAAGGATCATCCCGTTTATTTAACTGCAAAAACAACGTGGCTACTTTAGCCTCGTCATAAGAAAATATGGTAGCAAGCTTTTTTTCCACAAGCGTTGCAGTTTCATCATCAGGAATATCTCTCGTATCCGCATACAACAAAAAAACATCTTTATTAATAGCAAATGGATATTCTTCTCCAGTACGGCTATCCTGAATAAAAATTTCTCCACGTTCAGGAAATAATTTTTGAGAAATCTCATGCGACCCTATGGCCAACGCTTCATAAAATGAATGCTGCAAAATCATCAACAGTACTAACCGAAAAACTACTATTGAGGCAGCGAAACAAAAAACAAGAGCAACCAAACGTATTCGTGTGTCGCCACTATCTTGTCGAGATCCTTGTCCCTGACGCCGATAAGTTGTACCTACTCGCCTTTTTTTCACATCAAAATATATATACGCCTCTTATGCAGACAATATACCAAAACAAGACCAACCATACTGTTCATAGCCACTAACAAACGATGATGGCTTCCTTTCTACACATGACGCAACTTGCCAATTCTCCGCTCAGCGACTTCTTTATCAATAAGATCTTCTTTTACTAGCGTTTTTACTGATTGTTCCATAGTAACCATGCCATCCTTTGCTCCGGTCTGCATCGCACTGGCAATTTGAGCAATATTATTCTCACGAATCAAATTAGAAACAGCCGGAGTATTCACCAATACTTCACGCGCAACAACACGTTTTCCATCCACCGTTGGTAACAATTGTTGTGCTACCACCCCTCGCAAAACAGAAGATAACTGAACAAGTATTTGTTTTTGTT
>PFAJ01000025.1 GCA_002773695.1 Candidatus Doudnabacteria bacterium CG10_big_fil_rev_8_21_14_0_10_41_10
AAAAAGATTTACGTGCTGGCACAAGGACGGCTGGTGAATTTATCCGCCGCCGAAGGGCACCCTTCTATGGTTATGGATATGAGTTTTGCCAACCAGGCGCTCGCCGCGGTATTTATCGCAAAAAACCATAAAACTCTGGAAAATAAAGTCTATACGATCGAAAAAGATCTCGACGAAGAAGTTGCCAGATTAAAACTGGAATCAATGGGGATCAAAATCGACAAACTAACCCCAAGGCAGAAAAAGTACTTAAGCTCCTGGAATGAAGGAACATAAAGAATAGCTTGTAGGAATTAGCCGTCAGCTTATAGAAATAATTTGAGTTTTTTTAAATTATTAATTTCTAATTTTGTCATCTCGACCGAAGTGGAGAGATCCCTGATCAATTTAAGACCTGTAAATAAGGGATTCCTAGACAAGCTCGGAATGACAGTAATTTATAAAGAAGGTTTTCTATGGGAAACACCGAACGGTTTTCATCTGGTGTTGAGGCACAACCCCGCGAGTGGGAAATCCTCAAGCATCAAATTCTAAACAATCTTCCTCGAGCCGAACAGGGGTTGAATATTTTCGGTATAAAATCCTTTTTGAAGGAACTGGGCCTACCCGCTAAGCCGCTCGTTGTTTTGGACTCAAAAGGCGTTAAGGCCTTACGGGATTTAGCTTTGCAATTCCACTACCAGGAAGATTTTTTTTCGTCCGTCGAGTTTGGCGGGGCGTTTCTTTCCGAACTAGACGTGTGTATCGTTGACAGGAATTGGGTTGAGTACAATTCGCCCGACAAAGAATGGATTGAGGGCGTGTGCGTCCATGAGTTGGCGCACGGTACTCGCTCGGGTTATGCTGACGAAGAGGCCCCCCCGTTTTGGGAAGAAGGCTTCGCGGATTACATAAGGATCCGGTTCTTAGAACGGCAGCGGCAAAAACCAAAACAGGTGCCTGCAGACTTGCCGCGGGCCGGAAAACACCTTGCTTCCGCGTCCCTGCCGCGTGTCAGGTATCGCTTACCGGAAAAGTATGGCTACAAGGATGCCCATAACGCAGCGGTTTTCCAGATTTCGGCGGCGGCCGGATACGGCGTGGAGCTACTATGCAGGCGCAACCCGCGTTTGTTTCCCTCGCTTTGCCGGAGCAGGCAAACACCCTCGGCTTTGGCGGAGGTTCGAAGAGAAGTGGACAGCGTGCAGCCCGGTCTCTATGAAAAACTGGCTCGGTTGCCTCTGACTGAGGATGCTTTCATGAACGGATTGGGCGCCATTCTTAAGGCAGAAGAGTCGGCTGTACAAGCAGCGTAATAGTAGCCTATGGCCGTGACCCAAAGCTTTTCATTAAATAGCAAACGGCTCAATTCGCGAGGGTGTTGTGTAAATAATAACCCGTAAGTTAACCCTTTTTTAGGCTGATGAGGTTTTTCATCAACGGCGGAGCGGGGTTTATCTCCACACCAATAGTAGCTGGTGTGGCGTGATTGCAAGAGATGTATTCCTTAACGAGATAAACGATTTTATGAAAAATATATTGGTTACGGGTGGAGCGGGGTTTATCGGCTCCAACTTTATTCGATATTGGTTAATCAATCATCCGGAAGACAAAATCGTCAACCTGGATGTTTTGACGTACGCCGGCAACCTTGAAAATCTTAAAGATATCGAAAAAAATCCGAACTACGCATTTATCAAAGGAGATATTACGGATAAAGAAACGGTTGATAGAGCGATGAAAGGGATTGATACAGTGGTGCATTTTGCGGCAGAGTCTCATGTCGATCGATCGATTTTAGAGCCAGAGGCGTTTGTTCGAACAAATGTTTTAGGAACACAAGTCTTACTGGATGCCGCGCGTGAGCATAACGTCAAACGGTTCCATCATGTTTCCACTGATGAAGTTTTTGGAATGATTCCGCTCGACCGAGAAGACCGGTGGACCGAGAGCAGTCCGTACCAGCCTCGCAGTCCGTATTCTGCCTCAAAAGCCGCCGCCGATCATTTGGTCCGCGCCTACCGGGTGACCTATAAAGTGCCGGTTACCATCTCGAACTGTTCCAACAATATTGGTCCGTATCAGTTCCCGGAAAAATTGGTACCGCTCGCTATTACCAATTTAATGGAAGGAAAGAAAGTTCCGATTTATGGTGAAGGAAATCAAGTCCGCGAATGGCTTTACGTTGAAGACCACAACCGCGCGATTGATATTATTTTGTTAAAAGGATCTTTGGGTGAAACTTATTTTATTGGTCCTAATCATCCAGAGATTACAAATTTGCGACTGGTTAAAAAGATTTTGAAACTTATGGGTAAGGGAGAAGATATGATCGAGTATGTCAAAGATCGTCCAGGGCACGACCAAAAATACGCCCTTGACTGGGGAAAAATAAAAGGCGAGTTGGAATGGGAGCCGGAAAATGATTTGGACGCTTCCTTGCAAAAAACTATTGATTGGTACAAAGTAAATGAAGATTGGTGGAGAAGAGTGAAATCGGGGAAGTACCGGGAGTATTATAAAAAACAGTATAGTTAAGCGTGCCATCGCGATCTGTCCGCCTAAGCGGACGGATCCTCGCGATGACAAATTATTTTTATGAAAGTTTTAATTCTTGGAGCACACGGAATGCTTGGGCAGGCACTGGCCCGAGTTTTTGCCGATTTTAGTCCGGCTCTTTGGGATAAAGACGAGTTGGACATAACTGATTCGTCAGCGGTTAAAAAAAGATTAGTTGAACTGAACCCGGAACTTATTATCAACACCGCCGCTTTTACGGATGTCGACGGGGCCGAGGAAAACAAAAAGTTGGCGCATGAACTAAACGGAAAAGCGGTAAAAAATTTAGTTGATGTCGCAAATGAAATCGGGGCAACGTTTGTTCAATACAGCACCGCCTATGTTTTTGACGGTAAAAACCCGGATGGTTATAAAGAAGAAGATCTCCCAAACCCGAGTTCGGTTTACGGCGAGTCGAAGTTAGAAGGAGAGCGAGAAGCGGTAAAAGCAAAAAAATATTACATTCTAAGGCTGGACAGGTTGTTTGGAAAAGCGGGAGAAGGAAAAACTAGTTTTATAGATAAAATGCTGGAGTTGGCGAAAACGAAAAAAAAGTTAACGGTTATTGCCGATGAATACGGTTGCCCGACTTACGCGCCGGACTTGGCAAAACGCACGCGCGAGATTTTAGAGAAGCAAATGCCTAATGGTGTTTATCATTGCGCGAATGAAGGATCGTGCAGTTGGTACGAATGGGCAAGGGAGATTTTTAAAATCAAAGGAATTGATATAGAATTGAAAAAGGCCAAGGCTACCGACTTTTCTCGCAAAGCAACAAGGCCGAAATACGGGGTTTTGAATAATACGAAATTGCCAAAAATGCGCAGTTGGAAAAAGGCGCTTGCTGAATATCTTGAATAAAAAAAACACCGGGGGTAGCCGATGCTAGATGTCGGGAATGCCGCCGCCGGAAATATTTGGCGGACGATCGGCTGAAGTTGGGAACTAATCGTCAAGAAAGTCCGAACCGGACAGTTTGACGATCACGGCCACAGCCATTGCGATAAACATGGCCGGTATCGTTAAAAGCACCGCCACCGTAAGTCTCCACATATTTCCTCCTTAAACTAATGTAGGTGTAACATACAACCAAGTAAAAGTAAAGACTATTTATGAAAGGAATAATTTTAGCAGGTGGTCACGCGACCCGGTTGCGGCCGATTACAAAAGTAACCAGCAAACAACTTCTTCCGGTTTATAACAAACCGATGATTTATTATCCGCTGGAAACTTTGCTCGCGGGCGGGATAAAAGACATCCTGATTATTGTCGCGCCGGAAAACGCGGGTGACTTCCTGAAACTTTTGGGTTCAGGAAAAGAGTTCGGCGCCAAATTTACTTACGAAATCCAGGATACACCGCGAGGACTGGCCGACGCTTTTATAGTTGGTGCCGATTTTATTGGCGATGACAACGTTACCATGATTTTAGGGGATAATATTTTTGAGGATGATTTTGAGTCGACGATAAAAAATTTCAAATCCGGCGGCCATGTGTTCGCAAAAAAAGTTCACGACCCGGAACGATTTGGAGTTGTAAAATTTGATGATAAAATGAATGCCGTTCAGATTGAAGAGAAGCCAAAAACTTATCTGTCGGATTACGCAATCACCGGGTTATATATTTACGACAACCGTGTGATTGAAGCGGCAAAACAAGTAAAGCCCTCCGCTCGGGGTGAAATTGAGATTACCGAACTGCATAACTGGTATCTAAAAAAAGGCGAGTTGAAAGTTGACACTGTAAAAGGGGAATGGTTTGACGCAGGAACCTTTGAGTCGCTTTTGCAGGCCTCGAATTTTATAGCCGGAAAGAGTAAGTAATAAAACTATACTATAGAAGGGAACCTTCTCAACGAGAAGGTTCCCTTCTTGGTTATCAGGGTATAATTACCCGGCGAGCGGTTGCACTTCAGATTAGAATTTTAGTTCGGTACGTCCAAACGACTTAACCTTGGAAACACTTTTGCAATGCTTGAGCAGGAGTTAGCAGTCCCAATCCAAGGTGTTTTCTT
>PFAJ01000021.1 GCA_002773695.1 Candidatus Doudnabacteria bacterium CG10_big_fil_rev_8_21_14_0_10_41_10
TCGGTGGGATTGTCGGCGGGGTTTTGTATTATTCAAAGTTTCGGTGGGATTGTCGGCGGGGTTTTGTATTATTCAAAGTTGCCGCAGGAATTATCGCAAGGAAAATGCGGAGACGGAATTTGCGATGAATTTGAAAAAGCCAATCCGAATTTGTGTCCGCGAGATTGCGTAAGTTCAACCGTACCATCGTCTTCGTCAAGTATATCGTCATCTAGACCGTCAAGCGCGTCGCCAAAATCATCATCGGAAAATTCGCCGTTTGGTTTCCATCCTGGAAATTCTAATAACTATGCTTTCAGTAAAGATTTAGGTGCAAAGTGGAGCAAGGAAGGGTTGTATTTGAGATGGAATTGGGTTGATGTAAACCGCGATGGTAGTTATAAATTTACAGAGGCTACAGCGCCTGCCAAGCCAAATGTTTCTAACTCCGGTGGGAAAATAAATTCTATAACTTCATTTATTATGATCCACTTAGAGGCAGGTTATCAATCCTTAAAGGAAAATAATTTTCCACCTGTTTTAAATTTTCCTGATGAGTATAGAAACAATCCTCTGGGGTGGCAAGAGTATTTTTGGTCATCAGTTGTGGATTTAGTTAAAGAAGCGGATAATTATAATTTTGACTTAACCTTAGCGCTTAATCCGCAATGGGCAGAGTATATCTTGCAAGATAATGTCAAAATAGATATGGTCAAAAAATGGCAAGAAAAAGGCCATGAAATAGGTTTTCATCATCATCCCAAAGGGCATCCTGATTGGAATGGTTATTCAAACGCAAGTGATTCTACAAAATCTTCAATTTATTTAGGTGATGTTAATAAAGGTTTTTCCTATGTAAAAGACATAGCTTTCCCACAATATGTTGTAAGTTCAACCATCGGCGGTCTTCCTAAAGAATATCCATCGCTAATGGTTTCCGAACCGGGAGGAAGGATTATTTTAGGATCAGGGAACCAGTTTGACTCTTACCCTCAACTTGGAAAAATAAAAAGTTTTGAGCCAATAGAAAGAAAAGCGCAGGGGATAGGTAGTGTTTTGGAATTGACCATGAGAGAATTATCAAATGTTATGAATATTACACCAGAGGAAGCAATGCCTATTCTCCAGACACAATATAAAAATATTAAGAAGGGAGAGGTTTTTGGCATTGTTTGGCATGAATTTGATTATTTTATGAAAAAAGATTTGTATATTGAGTGGTTTGATTTTATAAAAAGTCAAAATGGAGAGGTAAAGGCAATGAAAAATATATAAACTTAAACTCCTTCGCCTGTTTGAGACTTTATGCTAAAATAGGGTAGTTATGAGCAATAAAGTCATCACCAGAATAGCCCCGTCTCCTACCGGCCTCTTTCATATTGGCACGGCCAGAACAGCTCTCTTCAATTATCTTTACGCCATGAAACATGGCGGCAAGTTTATTTTGCGTGTGGAAGACACTGATAAAGAAAGATCTAAAAAAGAATACGAGGAAGACATTTTGAACGGACTTAAGTGGCTGGGGCTTGAATGGGATGAGTTTTATCGCCAAAGCGAGAGAGGCGAGATATATAAAAAGTATTTACAGCAACTTTTGAGCGAAAACAAAGCTTACTTGGATGGCAATGCTGTTAGATTTAGAAATCCAAACAAAAAAGTTTCTTTCAAGGATATTATAAGAGGAGACATAGAATTTGATACTGCCGATGTCGGTGATTTTGTGATAGCCAAAGATCTTGATACACCCCTTTATCATTTTGCGGTTGTAGTAGACGATAATGAGATGGGCGTAACGCATGTCATAAGAGGCGAGGACCATATCTCAAACACGCCACGCCACGTGTTGCTCTACGAGGCGTTTGGCTTCGCCTTGCCTCAATACGCTCACTTACCGCTTATCTTGGCGCCGGATAAAAGCAAACTGTCTAAGAGACACGGAGCTGTTTCGGTAACGGATTATAAGGAACAGGGGTATCTGCCGGAAGCTATAGTAAACTTCATTGCTTTTATAGGTTGGAATCCTGGAGATAACAGGGAGATAATGAGTCTAAGCGAACTTGTGGAGAGTTTCTCCCTAGAGAAGGCGCAGAAGGGTGGCGCTATTTTCAACACGGAAAGGCTTGATTGGTATAATAAAGAATATATAAGAAAAAAGGCAACAGCTGAGCTTGGAGAAATGCTCGTAAAATACTTGCCGGAAAAATGGGCGGAAGTCGCGGAGCAAAGAAAAGATTATTGGTATAAAATAGCTGAACTTGAGAAAGAGAGAATCACCAAGCTGTCCGACATAAAGGAGGGGATAGGATACTTTTTTGAAACGCCTGATTACGACAAAAAGCTTCTTCTTTGGAAAAAAGCGGAAAATTTGGATGAAAGCAAAACTCATTTGGAAAAAATTGTCGCGTTTTTAAATTCTTTGAATAGCGAAGACTTCACGTCGCGCGATATTAAAGAGGCAATTTGGAATTACGCGGAGGAACAGGGGAGAGGTAATGTTTTGTGGCCGCTAAGGGTGGCTCTTACCGGCCTTGAGAAGTCGCCGGATCCGTTCTTGGTGGCCGGCATCTTAGGCAAAGAAGAAACCATAAGTAGAATAAACAATGCCATTAAAAAAATCTAAAAAAATATTATTGCCATTTTTTTTATTTTTATTTCTAGCCGCTAGTTATTTCTTGCCAATTGCAAACACGCGCGCTTCTCGCGTGAATGAACTTAAGGATCAGATTAAAGATAGAAACTTGCAGATAGCGGAGATAGAGAAAGAAATAAAAAAATATGAACAAGAGGTGGAAAACACGGGCAAAGAAGCCAACACTCTCAATAATCACATAAAGATACTTGAAGCGGAAAAAAAGAAGCTTGCCGCGGATATAAATCTTACTCAAAACAAAATAAATGCCGCTGAACTCAACATAGAAAAGCTTGGAATCGCGATTGGCGGAAAAGAAGAAGATATAGAAGATAAAAGGTTCGTATTGGCAAAAATTTTAAGAGAAATAAACGACATAGAATCCGCAAGCTTGATTGAGATTGCTTTGTCGGAAAAAAATTTTTCCGATTTTTTCAGCAATATTGAGAGAGTAAATAGTTTGAGAAACGGCATACAGGAAAACTTAAATGAACTTAAAGAGATAAAATCCGCCATGGAAATGGAAAAAAAAGATAAAGAAAATTATAAAAAAGATCTTGGCGATCTTCAATCCAAATACGTAGATCAGAAATATCTGGTGGAAGTAAATAAGTCCAACAAAAACAAACTTTTGACTGAAACAAAAAACAAAGAGGCGGAATATCAAAAACGACTCGCGGAGCGAAAGGCCGCCAGAGAGCAGTTTGAAGCGGATCTGCGAAAATTGGAATCGCAATTACAGTTTGAACTTGATCCGGACAGCATTCCATCCGCAAAAAAAGGAGTATTGCGATGGCCGCTTGATAATGTTTATATCACGCAATATTTCGGTAATACCGAATTTGCTAAAAACGGAGCGTATAATGGAAAGGGGCATAACGGGGTTGATTTTCGGGCAAGCGAGGGGACAGAGATTGAAGCGGCTCTTGAAGGAGAAGTTATCGCTATTAATTCCAAGGTCGCGTATATGTGCCAGTATGGCAAATGGGTGCTTATTCGCCATCCAAACGGGCTTACAACGCTTTACGCGCATCTTTCGTTGGTGCCGGACAGGATAAAAGTCGGGCAGAAAGTTGCAACAGGACAAGTAATCGGGTACAGTGGCAGCACCGGTTATTCCATTGGTCCGCATCTTCATTTTACCGTTTACGCGTCTAAAGCGGTGCAATTCAAAGAATATACATGCAATAGCGGCGCGACATTAACCATTCCGGTCGCGGCATACTCAGGATATTTGAACCCGATGAATTATTTTTAAAATTGCCGTATTGGCAAAAAATGATAAAATTTGATTTATGTTTAAACTTATAAAACTTGTGATATTGATAGTCGTTATTTTTATCGCGCTTAATTATTTCAATATAAATATAAAGAGCGTTTTTGAAAGCGATTTATTTAAAAATAACGTAGGGTACGTCATTGGTTTGCTAGGAGACGCGTTCAAGTGGTTTAAAGATATTTTTAATTAGTGGCATTATTTATTACCGTACTATGTCGCAAAAGCGATTATACGACATCGCGATGTCGTATAATCGCGCCACCTTTTGCGACACGATATAGTAATTTATTACCATATCGTGTCGCAAAAGGTATATTGTGCGACATAGTGTATCTTAAAAAAGCAGGGCTATAAACTACTGCCCTGCTCTGCTGCCGCAATTTTTTTCTGAATTTTGCAAGATGTCGCCGATGCTGTATTATTTAACTATGAGAACATCTTATTCGGCTTTGGAAACTTTCAAAACCTGTCCGCTTAAATATAAGTATCAAGAAATAGATAGAATAAAAACTCCCAAAAATGTGGAGGCTGTTTTCGGTTCGGCTGTTCAC
>PFAJ01000012.1:0-6435 GCA_002773695.1 Candidatus Doudnabacteria bacterium CG10_big_fil_rev_8_21_14_0_10_41_10
TGCATATTTTTTCACAGGAGAAAAAATTATTGCCTTACGAAAATGTGTCAAACCCACATTCACTTATACTGATTTCGATAGCTATGTTTCAGCAACTTTTTATGTGATCAAAACTGAAAGAGTGAATCAAAAATACCTAGTTGCTATCTTAAATTCAAAACTGGTTGCTTTCTGGCTTCAACATAAAGGGAAAATGCAAGGTAACAACTACCAAATTGATAAAGAACCGATCATTGATCTTCCTCTTTATGAGGATCCTAAAGCGGGTCAAAAAGACTTAGCCAACCTTACCACCAGAATTATTGAGTTTATAAAATCTCCGGATTATTTTGGTAATCCAGAGAAACAAGCGAAAGTCCGGGACATTGAGCATCAGATAGACGAGCTGGTATATAAACTCTACGGCTTAACGGACGAAGAGATAAAAATTGTCGAAGCGAATTAATTTATGTCAGAGGGAAATACAGCACGATCTCCAATAAGATATCAAGATTACTGCGCAATGTATTTTGCGTTGAATCATCTTAAAAGTAACCAGTCATTCGAAAAAATATATTGCGAGCAAGGCAAAAATGATTTTGAAATATGGAATACAGATGAGTTTATTGGTTTTCAAGTTAAAACAAATCCCGCAAATTTAACGGCAAGGGAGGTTAATGAGATTTTTAAGTATTACGATACTAAATCGGCAACCACCACCAAGACTAATAGATTATTCTTTTTCGTCTTTACAATTCAACCAGTTAAGTCTTTAGGGCACCTGTTTACGATCATTCGTGAAGGTTATAGAGGGGTCAAGTACGGTAAGCGCATACAACAATTCGTTGACACAGCCCTGAAAGATGTACCCGTCGGACTATTTGCTATCAACTTTCATTGCTTTAGTGAGCAAGACATGCGACGGCTAGTATTTTCTATCTCAACAGAAGTACTAAAAGAAAAAACTGGAGACGCCGGAGTTATAGAGGATGAAGTCGTCTACAATTTTATTGCCAGAATGAGAGATGGAATCGATGTTATCTCCTGCAAAATCAATGACGATGAGCGGGTATTTTCGAACATCGATATTCAGAATCTGATTACAGTTTTTATTAATACCTATAAGAGAGAAAAGCTGGAAGATGGTGGCTCAAGAAAACAAAAAAGGACTGTCGTTAAATTACCAAAAATTCCTTATAGTCGAGTCATCACTAGGCAGATAACCATAACGGAGACCCTACAGATAAGAAGTGAAGATGGTGAGGGTACTCCAATACAATAATAATTTTATGAGCAAAGCAGGACAATACAACTACAAAGGGATAAACGCACAAGCATGGGCGGCGATGTCCTTATTTTTGCAATACGTGCGTGATTCAAAGTTCACCTCGATCCAGCTTGAGGGGGCAAATTTTGAGGACTTTAACCTTATTTTTAATGATGGTAAAAAGATCATTTGTGAATCAAAAGACAGAAAAGAAAAATTTAGCTATCCGCACCTGAAAGCACTGTTAGAGAATATTTCTGGTAAGGGTGCCATAACCGATAAGGATGAAATTCTTGTTATATGCAGTAAGGCAAACGCCGATTTAATTTCCGACGTTCGCAATGTTAAGTATTTTGATGAGCTTCAAAAAAAATTCACCAAAAAAGGTTACTCGGCCAAACTTTTATCCTTGCTACCAAAAGTTCAGTTTTGGGTCGTACCAGCATCATTCAACAAAGAGGTCATCTATTCTTTGTTTGCGGAGCTCATTAATTTCTGGCTCCCTCCGGAGGATATCAAAAGATTTGTTGACAGTATCTTGATCCAAAAGATTTATAAAGGCTCGGCAAGCGGAGCTACTTACAGTCGTTCCGATATTCTTAAAGAAATAGAGGAATTCAAGAAAGAAATCCAGAAAGGGAGTGACTACTTCAACTTAAGAACGAAAAAGGATAAGCAATTTAAGGAGCTGGAAAAGATTGTTAAGGGTAATGGAAAAATCACCCTAGGCAGTCGTTCAATTTCTGCCTTTTCGACTCGATGGGATTTAATGTCATTTGCGATGGATAGACTTAAGACAAGAAGCGACCTTGATTTGAAAAAATGGGGTGATCTTTGGCAATTAAACAGGGTTTATTATTTTACCTTTGGTATTTTTCATGTTTTTGAAGCAAATCTACAAACAGACAAAAACCGAAAGTACATATTGGGCTATATCAAAAAATACACAAAAACGATCCGAGGTTTTTACCGATCTGATTTCTTTGATGTGGATGTCGTAAAGATAGTCACAAAAATTATTGAAGGTGCTGATGGGACAAATTACTTTAATGATGCTTTTGCTATCATCAAAGATTTAATCACTTTTAATGAAAAGGAGTTTTTCTATCTCAAGGATAGTGGTTACGATCGGGGCGAATGGGAAAAGGGAGAAATTTGCAAACTCCTGCATAAAATTTATACACGTGCAGATGCAACTCTAAAACAAAAAGTTTTCGATCTGCTTGTTTCCGGATTTAATGTCACGGAGGACGATGGAGAATTTATTCACCATGCACCGACAGATGTGTACGGGATACTTCGTGAATGGTTGGACGATGATTTTAAAGGCAGATTTAACAAGATCGTTAAACTCGCTAGCGATCAGTACCAACGTTACTACAAGAAATTTGGTAGCAAAGTTGAGTTTAAGGGTTGGGAGCATATGGGTGGTGGGACTTCTTTTGGACCGGGTGGCCACCACGTTGGGGATCGCCATTTTGTTGGTTTCATTCTTGTACCAGCTATTCGTAAATATTACGACGCAGATAAAATTAAAGGATGGAAATTTATTAAACAGCACTGCATTACCACAACAGCAAAGGTTAGCAAAACCAAGCCAGATTTTCTTAACCGATCAGTATATGAAATAGTCTTAAGCCGCTATACAGACCCCGATAAAAAAATATCAAATGAGGCATTCACTATTTTGAAGGAGTTTATCCTTTCCAGAAGAGGTATACCCCACAAAACTGACTTGATCTATCAAGCCGTCGTTGGTTCTAGTATGACGGATGAAAAAAAGTGGAGACTGGTTGAAATTACAACTAAGAAATACGGAATACCGGTCAATCCTTTCGCCGAACAGATAGTCACCGATCTTGCAAAAAAGAGTTACGGACCGGCAAAGACTACATTGAAGCAGTGGTTTGCTGATCCGAAGTATTATAAGAATTTTAGGTTTGACCTCGATTCAGTTTCTAGTATCAAAGCACTCCTCGATAGTGACCTAGTTTTTGCTGTTGAATTATTTAAGGCACTTATCACAAGTGACTATATAAAAAATGGGAAGAGTGACCACTTTGGCGCATACACAGTTGCGGCTTTGTTAAACGAGATCATCAGGAGAGATTATGCTATGGGATTGTCTATACTTCGCCTACTGGAGAAGGAAGAGAAGTTGAGCGATGACCAGCAAATTATTTATTCATTCAGCCTGTTCAATCATCACGGGAACGATGACTCGGACGATCAGGAATTGTTGCTGAAGGTATATAACGAGGTAGTTAACCCATTCTTAAAAAAACACGGCGATGATATTGCTAAAATCTGTCAAAGATTAACAGATGCCAATTGTCGGGAGGCCTTTGTACAGTTTGCAGCAAGATTGGCGGCTAAAAAAAGAATGGCGGACGCGCTAAGGATTGTCCGTGTCTTTATCAACGATCCAGACCCGTATCTTCCGGGTAAAGACCCCCATGATCCAGAAGATAAATACAATGAACACAAAAGTATATTGGAAGGCAAGGAGCCAAGTTCCATTCGATCGGTTCGTGGTTGGTGTGGATGGGTTTTGATGAAGTGTTCAATCCTTGATGGACGAGACCAAGTGCTTGAGGTGATTGAGCTTACAAAAAAGCTAATCAATGATCAAAATTATTATACGATTCACATGGCTTGTTTTGCCCTAGGTCAGATAGCTCGTAATCGCCTTACAGTTTTGCCGTCTAACCGAAATATTCTCTTTTTTAACGACGATCAAAAAACAGCTCTACAAATGGCAAAGGGAGTAGAGGCTATCGCTTTTGATTTATTAGATAGACTTGTCACCTGGCCTGCTTTGGTTCAGAAGGCCATGACTAAAAGCGTCTTACATGTTTTTGATCCCATCAGAGCCCTTAACGAGCAAGATTCGCTTAGGATTGTAAACGCTTTGGCAAAACTTCCGGCCGATGTCACAGAGGAGTCTGCGCCCTTGTTCATCTATTACGCGGAATTCAGAAAGAATGCGTACACAAGTTGGAGATTCGGTATGCCAGGATTATATGACGATCTTGGGCCGGAAAAATATGATGAGAAAAAATTTAAAGCTATTTTAATCGAGACCATCAAGGAGTTACAAAAGAGGGACCCGGACAGTTGTTTCCGGTTTGCGTCATCTGTTGAACATGCCATGCGCGAAGCTTCGGGCGATGAAATTTCAAAAAATACCGAAATTGCTCTGGAATATCTTGAATTGCTCTCAAACGTTTATGCACATAATGTTTTTAATTTAACCTATCAGATTCTGGAGAAAAAATTTGGTAGTCCGGATAAATATATTGACAGGTGGTATAGCCTATTAATTAAATGCTTGGGAGTTGAAAAAGAATTTTACGAAGAGCAGGCCAAGAAGGGCAATATGGCAAATGTCTATTGGTATCCGGCTCTATATCACTCGCGGATAATGGAGTTAGTGCATGAAAAACTGGGTCAGGCTAAGTTTATGCAGGTAGCCAAGATATTCTTTTCTTTCCCGAAAGAACTAGATCTCCGTGAGACTGCTAATTTAGTATCAATTATCCAACAAATCGCAAAAAAAGATAAAGATGCGAAGGTAATTATTAAAATGCTTATTGATAAAAATCCAAGTAAATACTGGTCGTTGAAGGATAAAGCCAAAAAATCAACATGAAAATAAACAACACACTCAAACTTATCATCGCCATAGTAGTCTCCGAACTTGCCGGTATTATCGGCTCGGTCTTTACGACTCCGTCCATTGCCGGATGGTATGCAGGGATCGTCAAACCAGCTCTCAATCCTCCGGCATGGGTATTCGGTCCGGTCTGGACGACGCTATTTGCGCTTATGGGTATCGCGGCGTTCCTTGTTTGGAAAAAGGGACTGGATCGCAGGGATGTAAAGATCGCCCTCGGCATATTTCTCGGCCAGCTGGTCTTGAACACGCTCTGGTCGATTATCTTTTTCGGACTGCATAGCCCGGGTGGTGCGTTTATTGAGATCATATTCCTCTGGCTCGCCATCCTCGCCACGATCATCGCCTTTGTCAAAATCTCTAAACCGGCCGCTTGGCTTCTCGTGCCATATATTCTCTGGGTCAGTTTTGCCGGATATCTTAACTATTCAATCTGGCAACTTAACTCACCGACAAGCGGAGAACAAGTGGCTTGTACGCAGGAAGCCAAGCTTTGTCCGGACGGCTCGTATGTCGGACGCACCGGACCCAAGTGTGAGTTCGCCGTATGTCCGGGTGGAAATAACGACCCTTGGAAAACCATGACGGACAGCAAAACCGGCATGACGTTCCAGTATCCGGAAACTTTGCTTACCACATACATTCACGCACAAGACTGGCCACCGCAGGTTCAGGTTTTGAATGAACTGTTTACCTGTACCGAAGCCGGATCGGAAACCGCCCGGGCCGGCAAGACCGAAAAACGACTTGTGGATGATCGCGAATATTGTCGCACGAGTATTGTGGAAGGCGCGGCCGGCAGTATCTACACGCAATACGCCTATGCGTTTCCGCTCTACTCAACTGGTTCAACGCAGGCAGATAGAAAGACCATCATTTTTATTTTCACTATTCGAGCCACACAATGTGGCAATTATGACGAAGCCGAGCGCAAAGCGTGCGAAGGCGAACGCGAGGCATTTGATCTTGATAGCGTTGTAGACCGTATGGCGAAAAGCATAAATTTCAAATAGATATGAGCGACGATATTAATCCAATTGTAGACAGTGCCTCGGAAGATAAAGTACCGGACGAGGACGTTAAAGAGCTGATGGAAAGCCACGATCTTGATCAGGACACGGCCGAGCGTGTGCAGGAGATTATGGACGATCTTGGTGTTGACGAAGATGATGCCGTCGAGATTGAGGAGAGCCTTTAATTTCTTATGATCCCATCACAAAAGAGCATTGATGAGCTGAAAGAAATTGCCAAACGGGAGTTTGGCGTCGAATGGACTGATAAAGAAGCATCGGATGCCGCCTATAATCTCCTAAATTATTTCGATACGCTCATGAAATGGGCTGGCGATGATATTAAGACATATTTGCGTCTTGAGAAAGAACCTCAAGGTTTCGCTATCGAAGGCGATCAACTTATCACCTGCGGTCTATGCGGCAAATTATCGCCTGCGCGAGAATGCTGGAAAGATAAACACGGTCTCAAATGCCGGTTATGCCAAAAAGCAGTACGCGAC
>PFAJ01000012.1:6519-10965 GCA_002773695.1 Candidatus Doudnabacteria bacterium CG10_big_fil_rev_8_21_14_0_10_41_10
CCAATTTCTTAAAATCGATAAGGATGTACCTCCGAGTGATCTTGAGGAATATGATAAGGATGTTGCTAAGTGGGCAGAGGATTATAAACAAAAAATGGCCGAGCAACGTACCAAATGACTTATACACAACCCGGGGTCTTGTAGGGATTTTGGGAGGAGTGCTATAATAAATTAACAACTGAATAACTTTTTGCCTCAAGGGGCAAACCTGAAAGGTATTCCGAGTTCAAGAGCTCGCGATTCGTTATCACATTACGTGGTGACAGATCGCGAGCTCTTTTGCGTTTCGGGGGGTCAGTACAAATATGAGAATAAAAAGAATTCCCAACTTCCAAACGGAAGTCATCTATAGGGAATCGCCAGACAAGAAGGATCGCATCCGTCAGCTTTGGGATTTGCTTATTTCCCTGCCTGATCCGGAACCGGTCCCGTCTGCAAGCCAACCAAATAATAAGAATACGTATGAAAATCAAAAAATCACAACCAACATATAGCACCACGAATTTCTACTTAAGCTGTTTTCTCCTCGCTCGAGGGATACAGCTTGTGGGATTGAACCAAACCGAGGAACCGGGCCGTCGGTCTTTTGTGTTTGTAGAGTCGGAAATGCGGTCCGTGCTCTCGGATGAATATAACTTCGATCCTGAAGCCGAGGTCAGTGTGAGGGATTTTGTGGGAGCGATCCGCAAGCTAAAGGCGCTTTTGCACGAATAATATGGCCAATATACCGAACACAACCCAAACCCCGAATATCATCTTCAACGGTCTGATGAAAGAAATGTCTGACACCGAGCTCCGAGTGGTACTTATCGTTACCCGGGCCACGCTGGGCTGGATTATGGATCGGGAAAGGGGAATGCGGAAAGAAGAGGACTGGATCTCGCACTCGCAACTCAAGCACAAGACCGGCCGTGAGTCCGGAGCCATATCCAAGGCGATTGACCGGTGTATCCAAAAGGGCTGGATAGAAGCCAGGGATCGCGACGGCGAGCTTCTGGATACCAAAGACAAGCGACGGGGCAAAAATATCTTCTATCGCTTGGGTCCGGCCATCCTCTTAAAGACATCTTCGGAAAGCGAAGATGTGTATGTAACCTCTTCCAAAAGCGAAGTTCATAAACCGAATTTCGGAAAGCAAACACTACAAAAGGTAATCCCTACAAAACTAACTATACAAAAGACTATCGCTCCGGTCGCGGAGAATATCGAGATTCCGATGACCCTCAAGGAATTTGTGGATTGGTGTAGCAAGAGTAAACACAAGCACATCCGGATCATCGGCAACTGGGCAGATA
The DNA here is from genome assembly GCA_002773695.1 of Candidatus Doudnabacteria bacterium CG10_big_fil_rev_8_21_14_0_10_41_10. Taxonomy (GTDB): domain Bacteria; phylum Patescibacteriota; class Doudnabacteria; order UBA920; family 2-01-FULL-50-11; genus 1-14-0-10-41-10. Next base: position 7,815 of record PFAJ01000012.1, read on the forward strand.
CCATAGAGCCGGATTTTAAGACTAAAGGGCAGTGGGAGGCATTTATAAAAAGAAACTTAAGACCGGCAAAGAACCTTGAGCCGTTCGAGGACAAGCGACTCATAGAAGGATTCAAGAAAATCCAAGAAGCGGCAAAGCAAGGTTGGCTCAAGAAATACACGCTGGAGACGCTCTTTAAATTTATCGTATGAAATACAGCCAGTCGGCCGAAGCCGTAAAAACCGAATACGATCTTGGAAATAAAGAAGACCATAAGGCGATCAGAGAATTTGAGATTGTGCTTGAGCAATTGAAAACAGCACCGCTCAAATATCCTTTATGGGTTTATGGAGAGCCGAAAGAAGTGATTCCGGCATTCAAATTCGGCAAGCGGGAATTTCCGGAAAGCATAAACCCAAGACGTGTTTGCAATGACATCGTCGGTCTCACCGATGCCGGTATCGTGCAACATCTGCTCGAGGTCAAAGCCATATCGCGGCGGAATGTGAAAAAAGAACATCCGAATTATGGCTGGGCGGTGGGTCCCGATCTGAAAGCTTACGAGGACTTTTATCAGAAAAAGAGAGCTCTTGGGGATCTTAAAGATAAGCGAGCATACGCCGAACAAAAAGACGATGAGTCATTTGACGCACTGGCGGAGAGCCGAGAGAAATTAATCAAATCAATGAAGCCATGAATAAACACACCGAAGAAATGGAGAATGCCATAAATGTGCTCAAAAGAAACCCGGTCAAAGGGGCAGAATTAATAGTCTCCTTGCTTCAAAGCAAAAATGACATGGTCAAGCTTGAGGCGGCCATATTCATCCTCGATCGGGTTCTTGGAAAGCCAAAGACGATGCCAAATAGAGGCCGGAAAAACTCTACTTAACCCAACTTTTTATGGCCAAACTGAAGCACATAACCAAATACCACGAGCGTGCGCTCGAGCTGAAATACAAAGGCTATTCCTATCAAAACATTGCCGAGGATATCAACCGGAAGTTTGAAAAAAGTAGAAAAGCCAAATTTACCGAGCAAAGCATCAAGGATTGGTTCAAGGAATCCGGAACACTTTGCGAGACGTACCGGCTCTACGCCCAAGAACTGGATGCTTTCCATCAGGAGACCGTAGACATAATCCGCAAAGCCGGTGTGCGTGTCCGTGAGCAGAATTTCCGCCTGGCCAATGAAATGCTGGTCGCCCTCATGGGAAGTCAGAATGACGGCGTAAAGCTCGCGGCCATCAAGGAACTGTTGGATCGCGTCGAGGGTCATCCAAAGGAAACCCTCCAGCTCAACAAAATCAACTTCAAGGAGATGAACCCGAGTGACCGCTGGGATTTCATCCCTTATGAAATGCAACTGGCTCTCGCGCGCAACCAATATCCCGACGCTAAAGCCGAAATTATAAAAAAGTGGGTTGACACCGGAGAATGACCGCTGTGGGCAACTCAAGCTTAGCTTGTTCGAGGAATTAGTATAGGGTGTTCGTTGACCAGAAACATAAGCATAAGAATTATGAAATCAGTCCTTTACGCTCGGGTATCGACCGAGGAACAAAAGAATAATCAGACCATCGATACGCAAATCCACGGAATTGGCGGTATGTTGCAGTATGCCGCGAATCACAAACTGCCGGTCCCGGACGAATCGATGATTTTCGTAGATGACGGTTTTAGCGGAGCGACACTCATCCGTCCGGCCCTCACCGCTTTCCGTGAGTATCTGAAAACACATGACGATGTCGGATACTTTTTGGTCTACGATGCCGATCGAATTGGCCGAGACACCTATAACCAGCTCATCATCCTCGAGGAACTCAAAAAGAAAAACGTCACCATCCATTTTAAGACCGGTGAGCTCGGATCAACGCCAAACGATAAACTACTTTTTACGATCCTTAGTGCATTCAGTGAATTTGAGAGAGCCAAGATCATGGAGCGAACCCAGCGCGGTATGAAGCGAAGGATCGAGTCTGGAAAATTCAACGGCGGCCGGCCGATGTTCGGATATAGATACAACTATCCGATCGGAAAGCACGAACTCGATGAAACTGAAGCCAAAGTCGTAAAAATGATTTATGACTGGTACACCGAAGACAAGTTGAATATCAGACAAATCCAAGCCAAGCTTTTTGAACTCAAAATCCCGACCAAGTACGATGCCCTAAAAAATACGGAAAAGAATAAGAAGATGAAAGGATTGAAAAAGTACCCAGTTGGCTGGTGGAGCGAGGTGACGATCCGGAACGTTTTGGCAAACGAAGCTTATACCGGCCGGTGGTACTGCGGTAAAAACCGCACGATAAAACTCGACGTGGCTAATCCCCGGACAGGTAAGCCGAAAGTTCGTCAGGTTAGACGGGACAAAGAGGAATGGCATCCGATAGAAATACCAAGGATCGTATCCGATGAACAGCACAAGAAGGCATTACTGCAGGCGCGAAAGAATCTGATGTTTGCCAAACGATGCACCAAGCAGACATATTTATTACAGGGTCTTATCCGGTGTGCCAAAGACGGTCTCCGGTACCGCGGTCATCAGGAAAAGAGCGGTGTGATTTATTACTACTGTAAGAGCCGGGCCAACAATACGCCGCAAGAAAACTGCAACAGTCCATATCTCCGAGCCGATCAGATAGAGCCGATGGTTTGGAATACAGTGAAGTCCATCCTCGAAAATCCGGAAGAAGTATTTAATACCTTCCGCGACGAATCAATCTTGAACGAGGAACGAGCCAAAAGCATAGAAGGCCGATTGGATTATATCGACGGCGCGATTAAAAAGCTGGAAGTTGCCAAAAAACGGATCACCGAAGCCTTCAAAGCTGAAGCGATGACGCTTCCGGAATTCAGAAAAGAGAAAACCGACATCGAGCTAAGTGAGGAAAAGCTAATATCCGAACGCGACGGTCTTAAGATGAAACTGAACGTCCAGCATGACGTAGGCGCGAAAATCGATCTGTTCAAGGAAACCTGTCATAAGTTTTTGAGTAAAATAAACGATCCAAAAATAGTGACAGAACGGCTAAAAAAGGATATAATAAAGCTCGTTATCGATGAAGTGGTGATCGAAGGCGAGAGCGTCAAGATTTTTGCCACCATCCCTCTGCCGAATAAGATTCACGAACGGGAAATGGACAAAACTGACATTCCCGGTACTTTTAATGC
>PFAJ01000066.1 GCA_002773695.1 Candidatus Doudnabacteria bacterium CG10_big_fil_rev_8_21_14_0_10_41_10
AATTCTTAAAAAGAACAAAGCTGTTCTAGGTTAACTCCTTAAAAATTTATCAGGGATAGCGCAGTTAGTTTTTTTCATATGCCATTAAACATGGGCTCGGTCATAAAACGGATGATAAGCAAAGTCAAAAAAGCCGGAGCAGAACCGTCGACAAGCGAGTGGATAACGCTGTCGTACGACCCTTCCCCATGGAAAGGTGAACATCTTGCCTCGGTAACAAAAGATGTACCAGACGCGGAAAATGTAACCTTGTCGGGAACTTTTTTGACAAAAGTTTATGAAGGCGCTTATAAGGATGCAAAAAAATGGCACGATCAAACTATCGAATATGTGAAATCAAAAGGGAAAGAGCCGAAGAAGGTTTATTTCTTCTTTACGACCTGCCCAAAATGTGCAAAGCACTATGGTAAAATTATACGATTGTTTTTGCCCAAGTATCGTAGTTGAACTGATTAAAAAATACCCGGCTGAATTGAGGGTATTTTTTGCATAATATTCCACGAATCCATAGGGTCATAAAGTCTCGATGGATTCATGTAAGTGAAAAATAGGTTAAACTGTAGTATAATATATGTATGAAAAACAACCAGAAACAAAAGTTTCCACATGGTTTTTATTGGGGGGCGGCGACCGCGGCACACCAAGTAGAAGGCGGGAACAAAAACGATTGGACCAAGTGGGAAGAACAAAATGCGCAGAGATTGGCCGGAAAAAAAGAGAAGATCGTTTTTACCATTGACCCAACAAAAGATTATTCTGATCCGGAAGTAAAAAATCCAAGCAATTATATTTCAAGCATTGCTTGCGACCATTACAATCGCTTTGCCGAGGACTTTGATATAGCAAAAAAGTTAAATCATAACGCCCACCGATTTTCTATTGAATGGTCGCGTATCGAGCCGGAAGAAGGAAAATTTGATGAAAGAGAAATCGAACATTATAAGCAGGTTATTGAAGCGTTAAAAGATAGAAATATCGAACCGTTCGCAACCTTGTGGCATTTCAGTTCTCCTGTATGGCTATCTGAAAAAGGCGGATGGAACGGTCAGCGAGTTATTATGTATTTTTCTCGTTATGTGGAGAAAATTGTTACAGCGCTTTCCCCGCAGGTAAAATTTTGGATAACAATCAACGAACCGCAGATTTATACCGCTTTGTGTTATCTTACGGGCGAATGGTTGGCGCAGAAAAAAAACCCAGTCGCGCATCATCGGGTATTCTCGCATTTTGTTGAAGCGCATTTACAGGCCTATAAGATTATAAAAAAATGTAATCCGCAAGCAAAAGTTGGCGCCGCAAAAAATTTAATAGATTTTGAAGTGGCCGGAAATAATCCATGGAATATTCTTTTAAAAAAAATCGGGCGATGGTGGGGAGATTATCGTTACTTGGATCTAATAAAAAATGACGCTGACTTTATCGGCTTTAACTATTATTTCCATAACCGGATAAACTGGTGGTTCAACAGAAACGAAAATAAAAAAGTTTCTGATTTGGGGTGGGAGTTGTATCCGGAAGGGCTTTACAATATCTTGATGGATTTAAAAAAATATAACAAACCAATTTATATCACTGAAAGTGGCCTCGCTGACGCGAAAGACGCGAAACGGGAATGGTACATCAAAGAGACATTAAAGAACGCTCAGAAAGCGATTTCTTCCGGTGTAGACGTGCGTGGGCACTTCTACTGGTCGTTACTCGACAATTTCGAGTGGAATAAAGGATTCTGGCCACGGTTTGGGTTGGTGGAGGTGAATTATAAAACTTTGGAAAGAAAAATTCGGAAATCGGCGTTAGCTTACGCAGAAATTTGTAAAAATAATTTTATTTAAATGTGATTAATGGGAGTAAAGGGATAAAAGGAAATGGAATTTTATATCATCATTGCGATAATTGCTTACCTGGCTTTCGCGGTAAACGGGGTGATTGATAAGTTTTTGTTGAAAAAAGCTATTCCGCAACCAGCAACTTACGCTTTTTATATTGGCACGCTGTCAGGGTTCACGGTACTTTTAATTCCTTTTGGCTTTTCTATTCCTCGTGCCTCGATAATTATTTTGGCGTTTATTTCCGGTGCGCTGTTTATCTACGCTCTGACAGCGATGTTTTCCAGTTTGAAATACGCCGAAGCCTCGCGGGTTCTGCCGACTATCGGCGCGATAGTACCGTTTGTAACCTATGTCTTAAGTTTTTTTATACTGAATGAACGATTGAGCCGAGTTGAATCGATCGGTTTTTTGCTTTTGATATTTGGCATGATCTTGATCAGTTTTGACGCCAAAGAAAAAGCCAAGAGCCATCATTGGTTGATGTATGCCTGTTTTGCCGGAATGTTGTTCGCACTGTCGTTTACTTTGACCAAAGTTGTATATTTGGATCAAGCGTTTATCTCTGGATTGGTTTGGACACGATTTGGGTTGGTGCTGGGCGCGCTATCTATTTTGTTGATCCCAAGCGCCCGAAAAGGGATTTTCAAAACCACCGGGCAAGTGGAAAAACCGACCGGGATTTTATTTTTCGCGGGCCAGATTATCGGCGCTGGCGCCGGTATCACGCAAAGTTTTGCTATTAGTCTTGGCAGTGTTACGGTGGTGAACGCGCTACAGGGCACGCAGTTTGGATTTTTAATAGTTATTACCGCCATGCTTTCGCGCTGGCATTCAAAAATCCTTAAAGAAGATTTTTCAAAATCCGCAGTTGTAAAAAAAGTTGGCGCAATAATATTAATCACTTTAGGTTTGGTTCTGATTAGTCTTTAAAATTTGGGAATGATAAAAAAAATTCTTTTGGTAATCGTATTTTTAATAATTACTCTTGGTGCTTACTTTAGTATCGGAAGTATTAAACCAGCCGAAAATATCGCTTGGGGTATTAGTTTTTCGCCACGCTACGCAGAAAGCCTCGGACTTGATTGGCAAGAAACTTATTTGGCAATTTTGAATGATTTGAAAGTGACTCACTTGCGTTTGAGTTCATATTGGAATGACGTTGAAAAAGTGCCGGCTCAAAGGGATTATTCCGAATTGGATTTTATGATTGAAGAGGCCCAAAAAAGGGGCCAGCAGATAATTTTATCGCTTGGCCGTAGGCAACCGCGCTGGCCGGAATGCCATATCCCGGAGTGGGCAGCCGGACTGGAACTTGCCGATCAGAACGTTGCGGTTTTGAATTTTGTTGAAGAAACGGTCGAGCGTTATAAAGATGTTGAGAATATAACCATGTGGCAGGTAGAGAATGAATATTATATCACTTGGTTTGGAAAGTGCCCGACTTATGAACGGGAATTTTTTGACGCGGAGTTAGCCTTGGTCCGCTCGCTCGATGACCGGCCGATCCTCACTACTGATAGTGGCGAACTTTCAACTTGGATTCGAGCATCAAAAAGCGCCGATGTTTTTGGTTCAACAATGTATCGGAAAATTCATAACGCGATCTTGGGGTATTTCGACTACCCGATTCCCCCGGAGTATTATAAACGCCATGGGGATTTGGTAAAATTGATAACCGGGTTTGACCGGCAGATTGTTGCCGAACTGCAAATGGAACCATGGGCAGAAAAAGGACTGCAAAACGATTCTACTGAAACAAATTTTCAATCATTGAGTCCCGAACAATTCGACAAAAATTTCGACTACGCTCGCCGGAGCGGAATGGATGAGATTTATATGTGGGGCGCGGAGTGGTGGTACTATATGCGGCAAACTAGGGGAATTCCGGATTTTTGGGACAAGGCCAAACTGATCTGGGAAAAACCGTAGCTTGTTAAAACTTCGCGGTTTTGGTATATTTCTCTCTGGGTACATCTAGGGAGGAATAATGAAGGCAGGATGTAGGCGCAGACGGATTTGCTGGGCGGCACTTGTGTTGCCTTTCGGATTATTTTTCGTTTTTATTTGGGCGGCATTTCGATAGCCGGCTAATACGCTTGTAGTAGGCGTATTTTTTTAATGGGAATAAAGGTGAAATGGGGGCAAAGGGATTTTGAGTTGACACGATTTTTCAGTAGTATATAATAATTTTAATACTCGATATGAACAATATTTTCTTTCAAATCATCAGCATTATTATTACCATTATTCGCCACATCCGTGGAAGGCTTTTGATTACCTAAATAAGTCAGACTGTTTAAAAAGCCTTCCTTACCGGGAAGGCTTTTTTGATGGTTTTGTTTGTGAAAGCAGGACGGTAAGGAGGAACTATGGGCGCAAATGCGAATGATGATGTACGTAAGGAACCTTTGGGCAAACCGGAAAAGGAAGATGGCAAGCCCGCCAAAAAAGATGACGGTCGGGGAGCAACTCGGCCAATTGAGTATCTGTGTAAGCAGGTCGTGAGTTAAGGGACTTTCAATTACGAAATACCCATCTTTTCTAACCCCTAATCTTGGATAATGCTAAAACAGCTTAATTGTCTAAGATTGTTGGTTAGTCGCAGATTATGAGTTTGTTTCTTCTAAGTGATT
>PFAJ01000034.1 GCA_002773695.1 Candidatus Doudnabacteria bacterium CG10_big_fil_rev_8_21_14_0_10_41_10
CCCACCACGACCGCAACGGTCCTCACCGCAAGAGTCCCCAATCAGTGTCGCCTGCCCGGCCACCAACGGCCGCGTAAGGTCGGGCTTGAACTCATCGAGCCCAAACCCGAGACACTTGTTGGTGACTATTTCAGCTTCCCGGCTCCACATCGGGTTGGAGCCGGGTCCGCGCCTGTTTGGCAGCAGAGGCCCGCGTCCCTGCCACCAAAAATCCAGGGCTGATGTTTATTGGGAGATAAACTACAGCTTTAAAGGCGCAACGGGCCGGCCGTTGAGCGAACCAGGGTAAGTTCCCCCCTTCCCTTACCCGCTCCGGCCGGCTCGTAATTCCTTTTCAGCCTCGTCGCTATGCGGCAGGCTGATTTTTTTTATACAAAAAAATTCCCTGAATATCGTTCGAGCGAAGTCGAGAACGACTTTATCGTACTTTCTCGATTCTCCGTCCGCCGCAACGGATGGATCCGATCTAAAAATATTGTTCGAGCGTAGTCGAGAACTACGTTATTTTTTATTCCAATCTTGTTTCCATTCGCCTGAAATCAACTTTCGTTTCTTTTCCTGGCTCCAATCTTTAATCTGTTTTTCTCGATATCGTGCCGTATCTAAATTTTCGAACTTCTCATAATAAACCAACTTTTTTACTCCGTGTTTGATTGTATATTTTGAACCTTTACCAGCTTTGTGTTGCTCCCATCTATTATCTATATTCCAAGTACAGCCCGTATAAAAAGTTCCATCAAGACACTCAATTATGTAAACACACCAATTCCAGTTTTCCATATAGTAATTTTTGTATTTCTCGACTCCTCCGCCTCCGGCGGATCCGCTCAAAGAATATCGTTCGAGCCTGCCTGCCGGCAGGCAGGCGAAGTCGAGAACTGCAGTATTGCAACTTCTCGACTCGGCTCGAAATCTACGACTTCTCGACTCAGCTAGCGCCTCGCTCGAAGAATATTAGACTACGACATAAAAAATACTACCCGATCGCTCTCACTGCCTCTGCCAAATCCGCAACCGGAACAAGTTTGATTTTCGTCGATGTCACTTTTTGCCCCGTCGGAATTATCATTTTTTTAAAGCCGAGCTTGGCGGCCTCGGCGATTCTTTTCTCTATCTGACCGACCCGCCGAATTTCACCGGTTAAACCCAACTCGCCAACCATAACTGTATCTTCCGGCACCATTTTTTCTTTCAACGATGAAACCACGCTCATTGCCAACGCCAAATCGCAAGCGGTTTCCGTGATTTTGAATCCACCGGCCACGCTGACGAATACGTCTGAAGAAAACAAATCAATCCGTAACGATTTCTGTATGACCGCGGAGATCAACTGCAGGCGATTGTAATCAAAACCCGTCGCGGTTCTTTTAGGATAGTTGAACTGCGTTTTTGTGGTTAGCGATTGCACCTCTAAAAGTAACGGCCTCGTCCCTTCCACGGTACAGGTGATAGCCGATCCGGCTTTTTTATGCGAGCGCTCCGACAAAAATACTTCGGACGGATTTTTTACCACTGAAAGCCCCGCGGCTTTCATTTCAAAAACTCCAACCTCATTGGTTCCGCCGAACCGATTTTTTACGCAACGTAAAATCCGTGAAGACATAAACCGCTCGCCTTCCAAATACATCACCACGTCCACCATATGTTCCAAAGTTCTTGGTCCGGCCAGGTTTCCCTCTTTGGTAACGTGGCCGATGATTAGTACAGTTATTCCCAACGGCTTTGCGGTTTGTAAAATCCTCGCGGTTGCCATAGACACCTGCGAAAGCCCGCCAGCCACTCCAGTCGCGCTTTCCGAATACATTGTTTGGATCGAATCGATTATTACAAAAACAGGTCTTATGCTTTCCATAGTTGCCAATATCACCTCGAGATTGGTTTCTGAAAGCACCCGCAGTTTATCCAAAATATTCGTGATCCTCTCAGCTCGAAGGCGGATTTGAGACAATGACTCCTCTCCGGAGACATAAAGGGTAGAAAGGCCCGTTTTGGACGAATTAAGGGCTATTTGCAAAGCCAGTGTGGATTTGCCTATGCCCGGATCCCCTCCAAGCAAAACCAACGAGCCCGAAACAAATCCAGGCACATCCGCGCTTGCCCCCAAAACTTGGTCCACCTCTCCGATCCCGGTTGAAAATCTTTGTTTGCTTTTTGAATCAACCGAATCTAATGTCGCGACTTTTGCCGGTTTAATATTTTCGGATTTTACATTTTTACTTACCGCGCTTTCTTCCAAAGTATTCCATTTGCCACAATCAAGGCAGCGTCCCGACCATTTGGGAGACTGGGCGTCACAGTTTGTACAGATAAAAATAGAATTATTTTTCATAAAAAAATAAAAAGGGAAATAATAAACCCCCTGTTTGTCATCCTGACTAAAACATGTCTTCAACTTGATTGGAGATTAGGATCTAAGCGCTAACGGGTAATACTTCCGCAAAGATCCCTGATCGGAGTCAGGGATGACAAAAATTGAAAATTAAAAAAATTACTTTAGATTCAGCCGATACAATTTTTCGTCTTGCCGGTTTATAAACAATAATTTTGACTCGTCGCTCAAAACCATCATTTCTCGGTAATCGATTTGGGTTGTTTGCCTCGCGTAAATTTCGCTTTGCGTACCCGCGGAAATATTATAGTAGTACAAAGCATCATTGGTGCGGGACAATATTTCCGGATCGGTAGAAACCGTAGACTGCGGAAGGCCGTAATAAAACCCGGTTGAAGTTCTGTCCCATACTATTTTATCAGGGACTGTAAGAATACCCAGGTTCGTATAATTCCCTGTCGTAAAATCTAAAAACCATAACTCTGTCAGTTTGGTTTCTTCGTTTACACGGGAAAACAACAACTGGGTTCCGTTCGGGGATAACTTCGCGCCTATATTTCCACCGCGATCTAATAATTCTGTCATTACTCCGCTAATCAAATTGACCGATAAAACTTTATTCCCGGTTGCTAAATATGGCTCAACCAGCAAAACGATATCGCCTCTTGGTGATGGAATGATTTCATAATTTCCTGACAAATCGGTAATTTTTGTATAATCAGAACCGTCCGGGTTCGAACTTTTCAGCTCCAACCCGCCATCACCTCGACGCCAAACATAAACAATCTTATTTCCGATCGGCAACCAAGCGATTTCTTCCATGTTAATCGGCAAAGGTAAATATTTTTTATTTTTAGCGGAATAAAACTCATACCCTCTCAAGTCTCCTTCTTCCGGATCAATAATAAAATCGTTGCCGGTCTGCGGCCAATAGGCGCGGTCAAGCGGTTTTTTTGAAATTAGGCCAAAAGCTTTTTCTGAATCGCCAAAAACAGAGTTAACATAAAGTTCTCCAAAAATATCGAAATACCAAACCGACGTTTGATCAAGTGATAAAACCGGGGAGATTGCCGTGTTTTTACTCAATGTCAAAAGCTTTTGTTGTTCACCCGGCCGCTCCGCGGGTTTTTCCGTTGAAACTATTGGTTCTTCTTCTTTTTCACCACTATTAAAAAGTTTATCAGATCCGCCCAGGAAAAAATAATAAACCACAGCCAGCATTATTATGAAAATTAAAACCATTCCGACGATGATATTTCTACGCATAAATTTAAAATTAATTAATTAATTTCCATCACATCCGGCAGTAGTAACGTGAACATGAGTAGCGGTTCCACTCAAACAGCCAACAGTCGCCCCAGCGGAATTTTCGCACCGCGCGCTTTTTGCCCCGCATGCTAAAGCGGTATTAACAATATCCTGGCCCAAATTTCCGGTAACCGCATAGTCAATCGCCAACGCCCCTTGCCGACCACCAAACTCCTTGCTACCGCCATAATGACACGAATTAATTGCGTGTGAGCATATACCAGTTGGATCACAAATCGGGTCGCCACGGGTGATGTTACAAGTCGGATGATCGTTGTCAAAAGTATAAATATTATAACCGCCGGAAGATAAATACTGTTCGTCATTTTGTGCAAACCCGCCAATCGCGCTGGCATGATCTTCCGCGGAAGCAATGCAGTTTAACAAAGCGACGGTCTCCGGATCATTTTGGGGCGTAATAGGAGTGTTGTTTTGCACAGCCAACTCCTCTAAAAATCCTGGGTCGGAACATACCTCGCTTGTGGTTGGAACAATACTTTCAACCGTGTTACCACCTTTACTTATGGAAAAAGCGTCACAAACCGAGGAAGGTAAAATCCCAGTCCATTTCGCAACTGTAGTCCCAGCCCCCGCTATTCCGTCCAGATTACACAATGCTATAAATGGTGTAAGAGCAATCACAAACACAAGAATTATTAAAACTAACCCTATCCCATTGGCCGTCCAATACATTACTTTCTCAATTAAAGTAAAACTGCCAAATATTTTAGAACCAAATTTTGAAGCAATGTAATGAAAATTTAAATAAATCAGTCCTGGAAAAAATCCTACCAGTGTAAAAAGTGCGGCAAACGCGGCGTATTTTAAGTACCAACTAATTGCATTTTTTCCTGCTCCAACAACCCCTTCGCCCTGTAATAGTCCAGACACCGCGCCACCTATCGCCGCAGCACCTCCAGCCCCAACTTTTTTTGGAACCTTATATCCTTTTTTTGCCGCTAATTTTTCATAACCCTTCCTTATGACTCCTTCCCCTTTTGCAAATCTAGCGGCTTCGGATCCAACAATATTTGATTCTACCCTCCTTAATTTTTCAGCTATTTCATCTTTCTCTACCCCTATGGCACCGGAAATTCCCCCCACGGCTCCCAAAATATCGGCAAGGTCTCCTTGTCCGCCAATCTTTGACCCTACCCTCCTTAATTTTTTAGCTCTTTCCTCTTTCTTTCCCCCCATGGCACCGGAAATCCCCCCCACGGCTCCCAAAATATCAGCAAGGTCTCCTTGTCCGCCAATCTTTGCCGCAGCCTGACCTAGCTGCGCTATTCTTCTGGCACGATTCAATTTCCTCGCGTATTTATCTTCTCTTTCCTTTTTTTTATCCGATTTTTTTTGTTTTCTTTTTTTTGAGCGTTCAACGCCGAGATCTTCTCCGCCTGAATTACCAGAAGGGGTATCTGTTTCAGATGAATAACCACCACCTCCCTTTCCTAATTCTTCCCGTTCTTTGTCTGATAAATATCTTATCATCGCCTAAAAACTCAAGCTGCTAAAGCCAACGCGGCTTTTCGCATTTCTCTTTCCTTAATAATCGCTCCCAAACCCCGTTCCACGGCCTTAGCAAGCATTGGGTTTCGACTTACTGCCAAACCAAACCTAAACAACGGTTTGTAAATAGCTTTGCTCATCCCAGCCACTTTCGCGTGAGCCGCGGCCCTGGTTAAAAACTTCGATCCTATGACAGCGGCTTTTCCACCTTTTACGGCTGTTCCCACACCGGTTATATCCAGCGCTAAAAAAGTAGCTCCCTCAAGCGCGTGCCATGCTTGTTTGGAACCCTCAAGTTTTGTGCCATGCAAAGTCCGCCCTCTTCCCGCCTCGATCAGCATTTTCGCAGGGCCCATCACTGGAACAAAATCCAGACCGCTCGATGCAATATTTGCCAATTTCTTTCCCCACTCACTATCCTTCCCGGCTGAAGGGTTTTTTAGGGTCTTGTTAACTTCTCTAAGGTAACCTTCAGGAAGTTGATCTTTTATAGAGGTAAAAATCTTACCTAAATCCCCAGCCAATTGTTGTTCCGTGATTTGTTCCACTCCTTTTTCTAACATTTCATCGAGTTGCGGCCGAAATGTTTCTAACTGTTGAAGCGAACCCTCGATGCGCGATATGACCGCCGGGTCCATGCCTTTTTTATCGGAAAGGTGTCCCATCAAATTGGCACGAAAATTTGGATCAAATATTGTGTCCAAAACCTCGGTAGAAAAGATGCGGGTTTTTTCACCAACCGGCTCCTCTTTCTCTCCTTCTCCTTGAAACGCATCCTCCATTCCTTGATTTATAGCACTTTCCTCGTCAGGCGTATATTGCCTCTCTGCTTTATGGACTCCGCCAAGATCCAAGTCTTCCGATCCAAAATCACCACTGGATAATTTTAATCTAAGATCCGCGAGTCTCTGCGCATCATCTTCTCTTCCCAATGCGATTTCTTCATCACCGATCGCTCTTTCTAATTCTTGCTCATCCGAATCAGCTCCCGTTTCTACAGGAGGCCTAATTTCTACCGGCTCTTTAGGGGCCGGCTGCTCCTTAATCGCGTCAGGATTTTCGACATTATTTTTTTCAAACTTTTTTTGTGAAATCATGGTAATATTTTTAATTCAAAAAATATACTACAAATTCAAACACGCGACAAATCCTTGGTATCTATCTATTGCAAATTTACAATCCCCGTCTCAACTGCTTTTTTGCTTCTTCGATTTCTAACAGTTGTTTGGGGTCGGTGGTTATTATCTGGTCTTCGATATACGACGCGACAATTTTTATCGCGACATGTTTAAGTCCCGCGAAAAACAGTCCTTCCCCGACATCGCTTTCCAAAAGTAAATATTTTTCCCCTTGGGTCAAATAAAAAATCTTGGTCAGCAGTTCCATCGAAGCCGGCGACTGTTTCAACAATATTTGAATGGAAGAGTTGGTAACTATCGGCTCGCCATATGAACTCTGCAAAAAATCCGTGACGTCTTGGGTGATGGTTGTGACGCCTAAATAATATTTTCGAGCGCGCTTGGCGATGCCGAACAAAAACCGCGCCGAGTCGTCGTTCTGCATCATCCACCACGCTTCGTCAACTACTAAAATCCGTCGTTTCAACATGGAACGAACTTCGTTCCAAATAAAATTCAAAATAACATGAATCGCGATTGGGCGCAAAGACTCCTCCAAATCCCTCACCGCAAAAACCACCAATTGATTATTCAATTCGACATTGGTTCTCTTATTAAAAAGGCCGGAAAACGTCCCTTGGGTATATTTTGAAAGTCTTACCGCCAAATTTTCTCCACCATCTATTCCTCCTAAAATTTCCTCTAAATCATCCATCACCGGCATCTCTTTTCCTTCCATCCCTCCTTCAGGAGTGATATCTTTCTTGGCGTAAGTCTGCCACAAAGACTGATCCATAATCGACTCTTCGGTAGGATCAAGTTGTCCCAGCATAATATTCATCAAACCTATCAAATTGCTGACCGCGCTACGCAAAATATCTTCATTGGTTTCTCCCTCCACACTTTTTGGCAAATCAAACGGATTGACGCGCGACGGAGAGTTCAATGACACCGAAAGAAAGGCTCCTCCCACCGATTCCGCCAAATGTTTATACTCATTCTCGGGATCGACGACAATAACCTCCGAACCCATCATCAAAGACCTTAAAATCTCCAGCTTGATCGTGTACGATTTACCCGCCCCGGCTTTTGCAAAAACCACCGAGTTGGCGTTTTCCATTGAGAAACGATCAAACAATATTAAACTGTTATTATGTTGATTGATCCCATAAAGGATTCCGTCATTGCTTGTTAAATCCGAGGAAACAAAAGGAAAAGTGGAAGAAAGAGGTTCCGTGTTCAAATTGCTTGACACCGCGAGTTGATCTTGGCTAAGCGGTAAAGTCGAATTGAACCCCTGCTTCATTTGTAAAAACGATTTTTTTATAACAATCAATCTTGACCCTAACACGCTTTCAATGGCGGAAGAATTTTTATCCAGCTCTTTTTCTGAAGACGCGTAAATAGTAAAGTAAAGACCAAAGCGGAAATAATGTTCGGTCCCTTGTACCAGTTTGTCCCTTAACTGCTCCACGTCCTGAAAAGCCGTTTCCAGCATTGGATCGCGGACTTTTCCTTTTTCTCGTTCAATGCTAATCGAAGACTGAATTTCTCCGACCTTGGTACGAAGTTTTTTCAAAATCTCTCCAATATCCGCGGGATAAATAAACATCGACATATCCATAGGAAAGTCCATAGACACTGTTTGGTTTATCCAGTTGGAAGCAAGATAGCGCGGATAAGCCAAAACAAAATATGTCCTGGTAAACCAGCCGGAAATTTCTAAATTATTGGGATTTATTTTTATCGCGGAGGGCGCCAAAACGTCCTTTAACGATGTTAAACCTTCCCTGTAAATCCGTTCCGCTTCTATAATCTCTTTGGTGCTCTTCAACTCTTTATTCTCAACCGGTTTTGAAAAAATACGCGGCATGTTAAAACTAAACTTTTTACCAGGTTTTAATCCCGATAAAAACGGATCCTTCCCTCCCCTCGGGCTACGAGGGGCACCCTCGTTCATATTCAACGACTCGGTTGTCGGTGGCGTTTGCGCGACACCTTCGGTCAAAGGTTTTTCGATAGGCGTCTCTTCTGGAATCGCCATCGAAACAATAGGAATATCAGTTCCCGGTTTTGGGGTAGTTTGCGCCGGCTTTCTTTCTCCACCCGGAGTTGGCGGTAAAGAACTTTCCGGAACCACCGATTCGTTATCAGATAATTCTCCATCAATTACAAATTTGGACATAGTAGAAAATGTAAAGTTTAAAGCGAAAAATTAAAAATTAAATTTTAAACCTTTTTTTAGGATAATTATACTTGAGCCAAAAATATTAGCGATTTGATTTGTCTCGTACAGTAACTCATTAACTGTAGTACTTTCTGCTTTTTTAGAACCTCGTAACAACCCTAACCAAAATTTACTCTCATTAGCTGATTTTAAAGCGCTTGAAAAGAAATTTGTAAAATCTTTCCTAGTACTACCCGTTTGAGCCTCTATCACATTTGCCCCAATACTTGTCGCGCTTCTTAGAAGTTGTTTGCTTATCACCTGAATGGTCCCGTCTGCTTGCTTAAGTGAATCTAGAAATTTGATTATCTTAAACGCGTACAGATACGATCTAGTTTTTAATCCAGTTTTGATTTTTGAATTGTTATTTTGCGCTTTTCTCTTTACGTTACGCCTTACGCTTTAACCTTATCCTATTTCCAACTCGCTGAAATCCAAATGGCTTTTTTGTCCGCTGGCCGCGTTGTAAGAATTAAACAATAACTCAACAAGCTCCGCTGTTTTTAATCTCATAACTCTCAACCCCAAAGATAAAAGCTCTGATTCTATTCGCATTGTTCTTTCTGTTAAATGAGCTAAATCTGCCATAAATCTTTCTTTGCTTGCCGCAATTTGTCGGGCAGGCAACGCTAAATCTTTGAGTCTCTGGGTAAAGCCCGATTTAACCTCGGCAACATTATACGGGACAACAACATAAAAAGTCTTATTCATAATATTGCCGTATTCGAGCAATTTGGAAACATAGATTATATACTCTTCCGTTTGCATTCGCAACAATTCATTTTTTTGTTGCATCAGACGGGACTCGACTTTTTCCAGATAACTTTTTATATCGAGGTGGCGCGACTGCATCACTATCTGAATAGGGTGCTCAAGCGTATTTAAAAAACCTTGGTACCGAGAGATAATCGCATTTTGTTCGTCTTGAGATTTCAAAATAAAATTCGTCGAAGATACAGCCAGCACCGCTCTCAAACCGCCCATTTTTGTAACAATCACATCGTCTTTTACTTCTTCAAATTCCAAAAAAGATTGTGAAGAAGTCCCGCCTGTCTTTGTTGTTTTTGGTTTCTGCTCAGCCATATTCTTATTTTAAATTAACAAATTTCTCGTCAATTAATTCTCTTTCCTTTTTTATATCTTGATCCAATATATAAGTAATTTTACTGAGCCGGCTCAACTTTTCTCCCCTGCTTAATCCCTCGTTTTGTGTTTTTTTAACATCTTCTTTTGTCACTTTTATTTCGTTTATTTTACTATCTTTCTTGAAAACGAACGACCTCGGGTCAGAAACATACGAACTCGCCGAAAAAATCAGCTCACCAAATGACCGACCATTAACCTTTCCAAAAGCAATTACAACAGCTATACCGCCAACCGGAATTGATGCCAGAATTAATAGGAAAAAATTCGTTATTATCCCTTTTAAAACAAAAATTATGACGCCACCCACTAACAGTACTAAAAACTGCTTCAAAGTCAGCGGACCGATTATTTTGTCCTCGACATCAACGAATTGTGGAACGGAAAACTGCATATTAAATTCAAATGTCAAAATCCAAATGTCAAATCAATGATTAAAGCTCAAAATCAAAATTATTTCTTTTTCTTTCTGCTGTTATTGATAATAGTAGAAAAAATTAAAGTAAATTCGTGGGCTTCTTTCCAAAGCTTGCGACATTCAGTTTGCCTGCTCGAGTTAGCTTTGGCTAGCATCCAAAGCCAGTGCATGGCTTCTTTGGACTCTTTTTTACAAATACCTATTTTATACTCAAAGTCTTTTTTTGACTCAGCGGCATCTGCTTCCATGTAGTTGGCGGCAATACTAGTTCCATTTCTAATAAATTGAGAGATAAGAGGGCGGTTTACGGAATTTTCTGGTAAAGATTGAGCAAAAGTTATCACATCTTCCCCAAACTTAGCCGTACGCTCTATAAGGTCATATTTATTTTTGTCATTTGGATTTTGGGCTTGATTTTACATTTGAAATTTGAATTTTGGATTTCTGTTACCAGGCATCAAGACCGGTAAAGGATTTTATCTTATTTTTTGTCTTTTTTTCCTATAATTCCTGATTCATAATTCCAGATTCGATTGAACAAATTATAACACACTTGCCTTAATCTAGCAAAAACCAGCTCCCATACTGCGAAGCTGGCTTTGTTACAATTTACCAGTTACCAATTACTGAGCACTGTTTACCAATCCCTTCAACTCTTTTCGAAGTTTATTAACGGCTAAAAATTGTTCACGGTTTAAATAATCTTTTCCGGCTGACTTGTAGTTGTTAATAACTTTTTCGAACGTCTGCGCCTGATCGCCGGACTGGTCCTGCATTACCGCGGTCCCAATGCTGACATATAGTTTATAAATCGGGCTTCTATAAAAACTTTCCGCTAGTTGCTTGACTGGAATTTGTTTGGCGCTGACCAATGAGTCAATTTTTTGTTTGATCTGGGTAATACCTTCATTAAAACCGATTTTTTTCAAATCCTCAAAATCGATTTTTTCAAGCTCCTGCAGATTTGAAATTTGAGCAATATTAACTCCCTGTCTTTTAGAAAGGTCGATTATTTTTTCAGGAACTGGGGCAGTCGGTAAACTGCCAAGCACTTTGTCTGCTTTTTTATCGAGATCCATGGGTAGATTTTTTTTCTCAACCTGCGGCTTTTCAGAAACATCAAGTTTTTCCCCTCTTGCCGGAATAACCGGTTTTGTCTCGCTTGGACGAGGTGAGGGGGCGACAGTGGAGGGGTTTGGACGCCGGAAGGCCTCTTTCGGTTTAGACATACTCATTTGACCCATTTGAACTTTTCCACTCACCCCTTCTTTCTCCCCGGCGGCGGCTATCGCCTGACTTAGAGAATAAACGGCGGATACGGTTTTGTTTGATAATGGTTTTGGATCAACCAGAGGAGTAGTTGGCGCTTCGGGTTCTTTTTCCGCGGGTACGGAAGGTTTTAAAATTTTATCGACTTGCACGGCGTTTGGCTTCACTTGCGGAGACGACTGAAAACCTTGCTTGGGTATTGGTCTTTGATCGACTTCCGGTTTTAAAATTTTATCGACCTTAAACGCTGATTGTTCAACGAGTGGAATTTTTGGAATATTTTGTTTTGGGATGGGTTGGTGTTCAACCTTTGGTTTTACAATATTATCAACTTGAAACATTGGTGATTTTGAAACAACGGGAGGAGCAACCGGAGATCTTTTAATTTGTTGTGTTTGTGTCCCCGGTTGGGCAACAGCTATTTGATCCGCTCTTGGAAATCGCAACCAATCATAAATATCCAAAGCTGAAAGCAACAGTATTTTATCACCTTCCGACGATGTTTGCGCTTTGGTTGATCCGGAAATAAAATTTACTTCATCAACTTTTTTTCTATCTTCCTTGTTCTTTGTAAACTCGTTGTATTCCACAATCCATTGTGACAACGGCTGCTCGCCCAGCTGCTCGTTGTTTTCCGAAACCGCGAGTAAAAGATCTCTCCTGTAATCATCCAGTTTTTTATCATCGAACAAATTCAATGCGCCGGACAGGATTATCTCTTTCACTTGAACCCCTTGTTTAATAAAGTGCAGTAAATTTTCTCGGATAACTTTCTTCTGGACTTCGGCAGGTTGGATCAAAAAACTGGCGATGATAAACATTGCTTGAATTTGGGCATATTGGGACCGAAACGATTGATCTTCAACACTATTTTTTATTTCACCAATAACCTCTCCAAATTCTTTCGCTTCCCCTGTTCGATACTCAACCAAAAGCTCGGTGGCTTTTTGATTTAAAATTTCCAGGGTGTCCCTATCAGAAAGTTCTTCCGTTGAATACTTTCTTACATCTCTAACTTTGAGGTTTACAACCTCATTGGTGATAATTATTGGATTTTGACTACTTGTTTCTTCCATGTGATTATCTGTTTAATTCCGCGATGATTTTATCAGCTATAACACCAGCCTCTGCGCTGACAGTAGCGGCATCCATGGTTTTATCTGTTTTATCAACAAATATTCCCGGATTAGATCCAAAGAGAGCGGTAAATTCATTTACTACAAGTTGCTTGATTTCTGTTCCGGCGTTTTTAATTGTACCTTTATTTATTAAATATTCTTTCAATTTATCTTGTATCTTCGGGTTCAGGCCTAATTTTAATTCTTTAATGATATTTTTTTCCGACAACGACCCAAAATTTGCTTCGCCGACATCAATACTAATCTTAACATTTTTCATATACTGGTCTGCGTATTTATCAATAATATCATTTGAAACCGCCGTTGGATTCGCCACGCTCGGCGCATCAGTACTGACTCTTACTTGAAGGTTTGATCTCCCACTGATCTTACCACTGTGAAGATCGTTAACAATCTTCTTAATGTTAGTCTGTTCTTGCGCCTGTTTAATATCATTATCCGCGATAACTTCATCAGCTACAAAATCCATCCCTTCGTCGATTTTTGGCACCTTGCCCCATGATTTTGTAGAACTTGGCTCGCCTTTTATTTTTGCCTTAAATCCTTGTATCGGATTTTTCCCTTGATATCCAGTTATTAATCCAAATTCACGATTCATTAGTTCAGCGTTTTCTAGGTATAAAGCATTTATTCGGTCCAGATCATCCTGACTTTTAACAACCAGTTCTTTTGTAACTTCATCAACATAGGCCCCCGCTCCAACTAACCAATTCAACATCCTCGGTTGTTGGAAATGGAAATCACGCATCGCGTTGGAATCAATGCCGGAAAGCATTGTTCGGTTACCAAAAGTCAATTGGCCGTTTTCAGAGCCAAATTTAACATTTTTTACCTGGCCTTCTTCATCGAACAATATATTCCCCTTGGGATCTTTTTCTCCTCTCTGCCCCATAAAATTATGAGGCGCCGCACCCATGCGCTGACGTCCGCCAACTTTTTTAAACTCACTCAAGGCATACTCCGCCTGGTGATTGTTATCCATATTGTCAACATCTTCAGCCACTCTTTCCACTGTTACCTGCTTGCCATCTGCCCCGGTATAAGTTCTGATTCTGGGAGGCCCGGTCAATTTTTTTGCATTCATTCCACGAAGATATTTTCCGCTTTTTGGATCAAATTTCGCATGACCCAAATATTCATAGTGTCCCGTGGCTTTCCCCAGGGTTTCCAAATCCTGGTCCATAAAACGCATTGCCTGCTGGTCGTCTTTTAAATAATTATGCAAAAAACTATTCAAAACTTCCTCATCATAAAAAGTCCCGTCATTTTTGGCGTATTTGGAGGCAAAATGATCCACCCTTAAAAGATCGTCCAAATAACCTTGAGAAGCGGCGGCCTTCACAACTCCCCGGCGCTGCCGTTTGCCTTCCACACCGGTCATATTTTCTACAGTTTTGGCTTTTTCCATAAACTGCTCTTTACTCATTTTTTGCATCAGTTTCATCACTTCGTCTTCCCGCTCTCTTTCCTCAAACTCCATAAACGGGGTTTTTATATAACCGACGTTCTTGCCCTTTCCAACCAAAGTTTTTGCGGCGCCCCACAATCCTCTTGACTGGACGTTTTCTACAATTTCTTGTCCGCCACGAAGGGCGGCTCTCTCGGTGTCGCCTCTTACCCGATCTCTTCTTTCTTTATAACCACCAAGCATTGCTTTTGGGTTGGCAAGAGCAAAACCTAACTTACCAAGCGGCCCTTTATTGGCCAACCCCGTAGTATAGTCCGTCTTTTTCCTTAAAGCATATCCGCCAGCCAGACCGCCAACCACCCCCGCCCCCACAAACGGCAACATTCCGGCCTTTTTAGCCAAACCCATAGCTCCATTTGCGCCCACAATCGACAGTTTGTTCGCCGCGACAAGACCGCCTACCAAAAAACCCAAAATCACCATGTGCTGTAAATTATTAAAAATAAACTTCCCAACATCAAGGCCGTTTGCGGCGGTTCCACCAAAATCCGCCGCGGTCAACCCCCCTAAAACATTTTCTTTGGCCGCGATCAAAATCATGGTCAACTTCATAAAGAAAAATACAATCGGCGCGAAAAAAGCGTATTTTAGAAAACTGTTCCACCAAGTCGAGGCCATGCTTTTTGTAGCCGGCATTATCATAAACAGATAAGCAAATGGGGAAAGGATCAATAAAATCCACAAAGCCACTAACCGAATCATCAAAGCGAGAGCAATCGACCCCATTATCACAAAGGCGATTAAGGTTATCGAAAGCTCTATTAAAGAGCTGACTATAACATCCGCGCTTCCCCTATTAGACGTCGCTAAAAATAAATCTTTTATCCTGTTTGTATCCATAAAATGCTCTCCGCGTATCAACATTTTTCCCATATTTTGAATTTGCTCTTCATTTCCAGACCCTCCGATAAACTGGTCTTGAGCCACATCGGCAACGGTTAAAATAGCTTGGCCGATAACCAAACTGAAATTGACAAGCAGCGCCATTAAAATCAATTTTCCAAGCAGGCTTTTAAAATTGTATCCTTCGATTTTTAAAATTGTCGCGAGCCCGATGATAATCAAAAATAAAATAAAGAACATGTTCACAACATTGCGCACCGCCCCCCACCCATCGCAGACTATTCCCAAAAATCCACTGCCGCCACCGGCGCAAGACCCGGTACCAACATCAATAGAAGCCGCGGCAGTTATAAACGGAAGGATAAAAAAAGTAAATATCCAATATGTTATTTGCCTCAAAATCCCCGTGATAAGCTCTAAAATGGAATACAAAATAGCCCCAATTGGGCCACCCGAGCCTTTGCCGGCGCCCGCGACTGGATTTAGACCTCCGGTTGTATCATCGGAGGAGATAGTTAAACCATAAGTCCCGGTGGCTATCATGCCGCTTGAATCCGAAGCAGTGACTGTGACAGTATAATTTACAGGCGGGCTTCCTGCCGGTACAGGTGGGTATATGCATTCAAACTCGGATGAACCAGGATTGTAAACTAACTGCCCTCCAGGACAATCGATCACAAAGGTTTCGGCTACGCGGTCAGTCCCAAGTAGCTTCAGTTCAAATTTTTCACCGACCTGCCCGTATGGAAAATAAGTACCACTCAAATTTATACTTAAAGTAGGTTCGGCGGGCGCTTCTGCGCTTACTTGCAGGTTCGCTTGCCCTTTATATGTTAAAAAAGCCTCACCACTCTGATGTCCTATTTTGGCCTCTACATAATCAAACTCATTTGTCAGCAAGGTAAAATCCAAAGTCAAGGTATCATTCCCAGTTGTCACTCTATTACAGCTATCAAAAAAAAATCCTTTTTTGCAAAGATAAATGTCCGTCATATAATTTTGTGACGGTAAAGTGGTGCCTTCAGTGGCAGTGAGGATAACTGTAACATTATCACCAATACGCGGGACTTCTGGGTTAAACGACAGATTTATCCCGCCACTAGACTGCGCATGAGCGCTCGTAGGGATAACTAGCGCTAACAAAACCACAACAAAAACCGCCGCAAATATTTTTGCGGTAAATCGGCTTTTGGTTTTGTTGGTTTTGATTTTCATTAATATTTCTTCTAACGCCACCCGCGTTACCAAAAAAAACCGTATTACCAAAATCTAAAACCTTAAATATTTAGAATTACTGAACGTTAGGATCTGAATCATCCCGATCACAATTGTACCCTGCTGGTCCCGCGGGCGCATAGTCTTTATCTTTATCAACCCGATTATCACATTTCGGATAAACATCGGCGCCATTGGATATTCCATCACCATCATCGTCAAGCAAATCACTTGGGGCTTGAACCGGAACACAATTCGTTTCACTTGGCTCGGTGAAGAATCCGTTTACAATAGTGTTTGTACAAACATTTACTGGTGGCCCCCCTTCTTCCTCACCACTAGTGTCTTCGTGGGCATTGGGATCTCGATACAAAATATCGCCTAGTATTTTATTCCCTATAGCCAAAGTGCTACCACCAAAAATCCCACCGTTTAAAGTACGAAACAGTGCCCAAGCGCTTAGTTCGGCAGAAGCGGCTGTTATAACGCTGGTGTTTAAATAATCGCGATTTAAAACTCTCTGCATAGCAACTTGGATAGCTTTCGCCGCCGCTGTGCCGCCACCCTGGATTTGTCCAAATTTTGGACTAGATGCGCTATTGGGGGCGCTACTATCCTTCCAAAAATCCGGCGTTCTAAATTGCGCTAGAGTGTCAATATCGGTTTTCTCGCGCGTGGCTTTATAACCTTCAGACCCTAAAATTTCCAAGGCTGAAGCATTGTTTGCCTCGGACCGAACTTGCAAAGCCCGATCGCCGTAAATTTGGTACCAGTCTTCCGGTTGGGTTCCATAAGAACCCGAGAGCGCGAGTTGCAAATAAAAATTCGGATCGCTAGAGTCGGCTTCTCCGCTAGCGTTACCCAGCAATGCCTGTCTGGTTGCCAAAGCGGGATTGTCCAAATAAGATTTGATTTCATTGTAATCCGGGCCGCCTTTTAACACTCGGTCATAAAAATAATCCGTTGCATACCGACCGTCTGGACTTAGAGTACTTTCAAAAATAGCTCTGGTGCGATAGATCGTATTGGCCACTGATTTATTATAACCATAATAATCTCGAATTCGTAATTTTCTATTGATCTGTTGGGTCAGCCAATTTCCAAGCGCGGTAGAGGTGCCGTATAAAATCCCGGTAAAAATATTTTTCAACATATTTCTTATTCCTCGATTGATATCCGCGTCAACTTCTATCGGAACACAAGAACCAAGCACGCCCGGGCCAACCCCGCCGGTGCCGCAGTTCCACTCGGGTGCGTCACCTTCGGCTTTTAAATTATAAGCCGAAGCGGATTTAGCACTGAAAAATCCGGAAATTCCAAAGAGCTGGACAGACGCTACCGCGACGATAACCGCGACTATTACTATTTTTTTTGTAACCTGTTGAAATTTTTTCATAATTATTTTTTTATTCTTCTAAAAATCCTTCTAAAGCATTTCCTACTATCGCGATTATTCGGGACTGATATATTATCTCTCCCCAGACCGGGTAACTATTTTCTGGGTCTTTTATAATCTGTTCCTGCGCTTCGGCGATTTTTTTGACTGCTCCAAAAAATATTATGCGATTTTTATGAGCGAAAACGAAATTCGCGGGAATTTTCAATTTATACAAATTTACTGTAACCGCGTCAGTCATCGATTTAAGCGGAGCGATTTGTTCCTGGGTGACCGCTGAAAATAATCCGCTAAACTGCTCCTCAAACCCCCCTTTGGAAAGTTCTGACAAAGCTTCGCTAAGACCAACCGCGTAGGTTTGTCGTGTCTCGGCAGTGCTTTCCACGATATTGATTTTTGAATCAGGGATTTCCGGCAAAACTAGTGGTCGATTGATTTGGAAAGTTTCTTCCATTTCTTCAATTTCAAAAAGTCCTTCAGTAGCCAATTCCCCGGTAATTGCTCCCGCGGATCTTGCTTTGCTCATTGGGGTGCTTTCAATATTAAAATAATTATAAATCAACGGGTCAGATTCATAAGCCACTTCTATCCCGTCAAAAATACCGTCGTTATCTGTGTCTTTGGCCGTCGGATTGGTCCCGTTAACTAGCTCTTGATAATTTAGCAGACCGTCGCCGTCCGGATCTTTATCAAAACCAGTTAACTCCTCATCCTCCAGCTGATCTTGAGTAAAATATATTGACAACCACTCTTCCGGCAGTTCGACCTTTTCCGAGCTGGCTAATTTTTGCTCGCCTTCTGTTTGAGAGTAATATAAATAAAAACCGGCCACGGCAACAATAACAAGAAAAACAGCAATTAATGAAAAAGTTGCTTTCTTTGTTTTCCAAAAAGATAATTTGCCATCTTCTGGCAAATCTGAACTGTTCATGGTTTAGTATGTAATGTTTATTTTTGTTTCACCAAGCAAGTAAAACTTGTTTTGACCATTGTTTTCTCATATAGCCAAACATATCAAAGCCGCGCTCACTTAACTTTACCTCGCTTAAAATCAACCAAATAAAGCTCTTAATTTGAAATCTATTATGTTTATTATATCACATCAAAAGCTTTAAGTCAAATATTTAAGAAATATTTCCTCTTCTTTCCTACTTCTTTTTTAAAAAAATGTTATAATGTAAAAAGTTACAATAATATAGATACGATATGGCTTGGAAACAAAAACTCATATTTTTTTTAAGTGTTTGTATCGTGCTGGCCTTCGTTTTTATTCCTTCCGGCTCAAATACAAAAGACGCAAACGCCATCGAGGCGTGGAAAATTACCCGTCTGATTGGACCATTTCGACCAACCGGTGGAAAAATAATCGAAAAAAGCTGGCAATTTTGTATTGTTCCCGTCCCATTTCCGCCCTATTTTATTCCTTATCCTTTTATTTATTTGGAAATCGATAAGCCCACACCTTCAAAAACTTACTTTCTAAGGATCATCCCCGGAGTTAGTATTCCTATCGATCCTTCAATATTGTATAGGGAGTATGAATTGGAAGAGACTGCCTGGGGGCTTGGGAATTATATGCTGGAAGCAGATGATGCTTTTCGGATTCTCTGTAGAAATGGAAATTTCTTGCCGGAAGCAGACGGTGTGGTCAGACATATGGGAACTAGTTGCAAAGAAGGAGAAGGAACAAGGTGTAGAAATGACGGAGGAAGTGGTGATTCACTTAAGGCGCCAACATTTAATCCGAAAGATTTTCTGGACTTTTGCGATCCGCTTAGCAAGCCCGGCGAGTGCCTGCCGATAACTACCCCTCCCGTTGAAGGTGGAGGTGGCGGAGGTGGCGGAGATGATCCGCCAGGCGGTATTCCAAATATTCCCCCGGCACCGCCTACTACTGTTACTGCTTTTCATCGTAACAGCCAGCTAGGCAGTGAGGTAATAATCTCCTGGAACCCGGCAATTGATGATAGCGGAGAAATCGCCTATTACGGTGTTCATAGAGACGGTGTGACAATAGGAAGTTTTATAACAAATTTGACATACACCGATCGCAACTCCCCTCCCGGCTCACACACTTATTGCATAACCGCAACCGATACTACCGGTATGAGCAGTTCAGTTAATTGTACCACTGTAACTGTTTCTCCCGTTGGAGGTGGTGGTGGAGGTGGTGGTGGAGACACAACTCCACCCTCAACCCCTTCCGGTTCAAGCGGTGTTTATGTGGCGGGGGTAGGCGTGCGGATTTCTCACGGGACTTCAACGGACAATGTTGGTGTTACGGATTATTATATCTCTACCAACAACGGGGCTAATTATTTCGGCGGGGTTCTCAGTACTTGGACCGATACCCGCAGTTTATCCGCCGGCACCTACACTTATTTGATAGTCGCCCGCGACGCGGTCGGCAATCAAAGCCCGCCGGCTAGTGTTAACGTGATTGTGCCGTAGAGTTTTTACAATTATAGGACTTATGCGTTTCATCTTTTTTAAAAGGTGACCTGTCGCTAAGTCTGGTTGGGCTTTCAATTACGAAATACCCATCTCTTCTAGCCGCTAATCTTGGATAATGCTAAAACAGCTTAATTGTCCAAGATTGTTGATTAGTCGCAGATTA
>PFAJ01000067.1 GCA_002773695.1 Candidatus Doudnabacteria bacterium CG10_big_fil_rev_8_21_14_0_10_41_10
AAGTAACGCTTCTTAAAAAAGCCTGCGCGAACAGGCTTTTCTTTGTGATCAAAAACCCGTGGCATGGCAGGCGCCTTAAAGTCGATTTTAAGATTTTATTCCAAATCCCCCCTTCGCGAAAATGACATTATAGAAACGGGCCCGACCGGATTTGAACCGGCGATCTTCTCCGTGACAGGGAGACGTGTTAACCGGGCTACACCACGGGCCCTTATTTTATGCCAGGGGTCGGAATCGAACCGACGACCTAAGGCTTATGAGTCCTTCGCTCTAACCAACTGAGCTACCCTGGCTCCTGGTTTGAAATATTATAGGAAAATTTTTGTGTAGTCTAACTAAAATTTTCTTGGTTGCGGCGGGGGGACTCGAACCCCCAACCTTCAGGTTATGAGCCTGACGAGCTGCCAATTGCTCTACGCCGCAGACCAGACAGTATGTCCTACTGTGCGGTCTGCGAGTTAGAATAATCCGATTATTGTAACCCAGAGGTCCGTTTTGGGGCAGGCTTTACTCTGCGGAAATAACTGTAATTTACTGGAATTTCAACGGAGTACAATATTTAAAAACAGGCCCTGATCCCTTATGTCACCTCGGAATATGGAATCCTGCGCCATTTGATTATAGCAAATTTTAAAAATATTTCAAGTACCATCTTTAAGATACCAAGAGACCCAACCAACGATAGTTATCCATTTATCACGATCGTGATAAATGGATAACTATATTATTTTTTTAGAAATTTTATCGCTGCTGTTTTTGTCTTCAGCTTCCCCGCAAGTTGTGCCTCTCTCACTCTTCGCAAAGCCCTACCAACAACAGGCCCTTCTTTTACTTTTAAAACCCGCATTACATCATTACCCGAAAGCAATGGTTTTTGCAAAACCTTCCGGCCTCTCGCCCGCTTCATTATTGAAACTGCTTTATAATAACTTCTCATATCCGGTTTTAACTTCCGGCCTTTTTTATCTGTAGGAATAGTCGCCAAAGAATCGGCTCTAAAAATCTTTAATAAATTTTCAAACCTATCTTCCAATCCCCACGACATTTGTTTACTTTTCCGCATTTTTGTAATTTCATAAGGCACGTGGTGATTTTTTATGTACCATAAAATATCCTCTGTTTCGGCGTTGGAGAAACGTAGACGATTCAAAAGATTGGAAGCCATCTCCACTCCCTTGTGCTGATGCCCATAAAAACTAGTATGCGCCCTTCCCTTTCGCCGAGTCTTTACCAAAGTTACAATTTTTCCCAAATCATGGAGCAATAACCCATACAGCGTCGTGAGATCTGCATCGCTTTCCACCAAATCCAAAGCCAACATAGTATGAACAAATACATTTCCTTCACTGTGGTAGTTTTGCGACTGCACCGTGTGATTCATTTGCTCAATTTCCGGTAAAATTTGCTTTAACAAACCAAACTTAAGCAACATCACTACTCCCCTAGATCGATTTTTGAATTTAACAATCTTGTCCAGCTCCTGTTTGATCCGCTCGGCTGATATCTTTTTTAATAATTTTGCATTTTTTCTGATAATTTCAATCGCCTTTGGCTCGAGTTTGAACCCGAACACCGAGGCAAACCGGACCGCTCTCATCAGACGCAACGCATCCTCTTTGATTCGTTTATCCGGCGCACCGACAAATCGCAGGGTTTTCTTTTTCAAATCCGAAAATCCGCCGACATAGTCGATTACTTCTTTTTTTATAACATCCAAATATAAGGCGTTGATTGTGAAATCTCTTCGGGAGGCATCTTGACTTTGGTCTTTTATATATTTAACTTTTTTTGGATGACGAGCGTCCAAATACTTCCCTTCTTTGCGGAACGTGGTGATCTCAATCTCGCTACCCGCCTTTACCACTGTTACTGTACCGTGCTTGATCCCGGTAGGGACGACTTTGTAATCTTTCTCAAGTTTTTTTGTCACTTGTTGCGGCGTGGCATTCGTCGCCAAGTCGATCGCTCCTGTTTCTTTTCGACGCAGCAGCAAATCCCGCACATAACCGCCGACGATAAAAGTTTTAAAGCCTGATTTGGAAAGTTTTGAAATTAAAGTAACCGCCAATTTTTCTTGCGGCGAATTTGGGTTCCAATTTATTTTTTTTGTAAAGATTTTATTCATCTCAAATTATTTGTCATCCTGACAACAATCAAGATCCATTCTTTAAAGTATAGATCTTAAAAACAAGTTCGGGATAAAATTATAAAAAAATACTTATTCATCTACTTTTATGACAATTTTTCCCTCTTCTTCTGAAATAATATTATCACGATTGTTATATATCTGGTAATTCAATGCTTCTACAACTTTCTTGTTCTCGGTAAAACCTGTTGGGAGAGCAATTTTTTCGAATTCTTTAACAATACCATCAAATAAAAAAAGGTGGTCTCTTTCTTTTAAAATTTCCATAAAATTATCCAGCACCTTGTCTTGTGCTTCCGGCCCGACCTCGTGAAGGGTGTCGTACAAAGTTTTCGCGTAAACTTGAATTAAGTCTTTATTTAAATTCATAATGGGAGTAAAGGAAAAAATGATGTCAATAGGTTAATTTACTTCTAGTCTAGGCAAAATATCAATCGCCGGCTCTTCCAAAAGTTCCTTCATTATTTCCCTCTCCCCTTGCGGGAGAGGGTGTCCAGCTCTTTCGTAGCAAGGGCTGGATAGGAGAGGGGTTAAAATTAATTAGATGAACTTATATCACATCGAGCCTCGGTATTACATCAATAGCCGGCTCCTCGTAGGGATGAAAATTTTCAACCGCCTCGATTACATTTCTAACCTTGTCGACATGACACAAGGTTTCAATAACTTCCTCGGGAACCTCCTCCAGATTCCCAATTTTGCCAACCGTCGGGTTTGCGCCGCGAGTTGGCAGAAATCTCCCGGTTTGTTTCCACGACCCTGAAGCAAATTTGTAATTCCCCTGGATGCCTGCCCCGGCCTCACCTAAAACCTTGCGTATTTTATCCGCGTGATCTAAAGGAACGGCAACTCGAATTTTTACAAAATCTGAATCTTTTAGCATAAAATTTCGGACTTTAGTTTATATACTCATCTAGTTTAGCAAATATTTACCAGCTTATCCAACGACTCCGCACTAAACCAAGCTGTAGCAT
Organism: Candidatus Doudnabacteria bacterium CG10_big_fil_rev_8_21_14_0_10_41_10; assembly: GCA_002773695.1. Taxonomy (GTDB): domain Bacteria; phylum Patescibacteriota; class Doudnabacteria; order UBA920; family 2-01-FULL-50-11; genus 1-14-0-10-41-10. The sequence continues at coordinate 3,121 of PFAJ01000067.1, forward strand.
TTAGTTCAGTAAAAAAACCCACTGAAGCGTGCGCACACTCAATGTGGGGATTGCTCAAGGTTCGACAACAATCGGCGGGCCGATAGCCTCTATTCCAAACTACGCGTTGTTTTCATCCCTCGCAACCGCGCAAACTACATATCGGCCAACGGTATCCGGCGCAAAGAAATCTAATTCAATCACTTCGACAAAATCCCCATTCTCTACCGGAGCGCACTTTGCTGATTTTACTAACAAAGGCTGATTTGGATCCTGTCTTAGTCGTAGATCGACCCAGAAAAAAAGGCGGCTGCCCGGGTCCGAATCAAAGATGTCATAAAACCGGACTCGACATTTAGCAACCAGGCACATTCGTAATAGCCCAGGCACATTGGTCGCGTTGTCGTTTCCTGCCACCCAAACATCAACAACTTCGAGTACTAAATTCTTTTCAGGATCCACAGTGGTGCAAAGACTTAAAAGTTCGGCTTCTACATCTTCATAACCCAGACCATCATCCATTTCATCCTCCATTGTCCGCCTTCTTTCTGAAGGTTTTAAATTCGTTTTATTGTATTATATCTTTGAAAATTACGCAAGCCGATTAGCCGCGCATTGTTGCCTCAAAATCGACATCTGAACCCGCTACTGCCTCTCTTCAATACCAAATTGAAATAAATAAACCGGGAGTCGGAATCGAACCCACGACCTATACTTGGAGCCTGCCTGCCATCGCCAAAGCCCATGGGAGGAATCGAACCTCCGTCGTCGCTTTACGAAAGCGCTGCTTTACCACTAAGCTACACGGGCTCAGGCGATGGCAGGCAATCTTCAAATCGCCACGGCGTTCCTATCTGTAGTTGCCTGACCTGCCGGCCGGGGGGCAGGTTTATCAGGCCGATAAATCGGCAGACTACAATACCAGTAAATACCATTCCTCTATAATTGTACCAAAAAAACAATAATTTTAATATAAAAAAGCCGTGTCGAGAACCGACAACGGCAAAAAGTTTGGCGGAGATGGAGGGATTCGAACCCTCGAGCCCTTTCTTGGGTATACTCGTTTTCGAGACGAGCGCCTTGGACCACTCGGCCACATCTCCGCTTTGCGAAATATTCCTCCTAAAAAACTTGGTGGAGCCGGGAGGAATTGAACCTCCGACCTGTCATCTTTGGCGCTATCTCTGCCGGATAGAAATCTTGTTCAATTTCTATCAAAGATAACCGCTCTAACCAACTGAGCTACAGCCCCACCGTATGTGAAATCAAGTCTACATTATAAATAAAATACTGTCAAGGAATTGTACTAGACACTGAATTCAGGTCAGAGTGCACCAGTCTAGGGTAAAATACCCCTAAGATCATAACTCTAACCAAAATGCAA
>PFAJ01000005.1 GCA_002773695.1 Candidatus Doudnabacteria bacterium CG10_big_fil_rev_8_21_14_0_10_41_10
CTCGGGCTGAAAGTTGGCCAATCCCTTGCGGTGCCGCCGCCGCAAGGTCGGGCTTTGCCTTACCGGAGGTAGCAAACCCGTAAGTCCTAAATTTATTCACTCTGATCAGCCAATCGCTCTTTTAAATATCGAACCTGCCGTACTTTTAGATCTTCAAACTTGCTCTTGCTCAAATCCTCAATCAATTTCGCTGCGTTGTTGCCGGCCAAAACCCGTGGAACGATAACATAATCCGCCCCGAATTTGTACAAATCAAGGGCATCTTTAATATTGCTTGCGGTAACCACTACCAAAGCTCCTGTTCTCGCATTACGAAGTTCACGAATTATCAATTCATTGATTTTTACGTCCGGGATGGTCGATATCGCCTGTTTCAATTTTTTAAAATCGAGCAAGCGCAAAAATTCTACGTCGCCGGCATCGCCGTATTTGTGCGGGATGTATTTGCGAGTCAAATTATCAATCACTTCTGGATTGTGATCAATAATCATAAAATCCTTCTTCTGTTTTTTAAAAAGCTTTAAAAAATCATAGCCCATACGATTCATCCCAAATAACATAACTTCCGGTGCTTCATAATCAAACTTAATCATCGCGATTTTTTTTCTTTCGAAAATCCGTAAGAACGGCGCCATTAAAGTAAACAGTTTATCCGAGTTCATAATCATATAAGTAGAAACAAAAATAGTAATTATCCCGATTAAAGTCACGAGTGACAACACCTCTTGCTGAACATGCCCAAACGAAAACCCCAAAGCAACCACGATCAGAGAAAATTCGCTGATTTGCGCAACCGTTAAACCGGTTTGAAACCCGATCTTTTTCCGATACCCGGAAATACCCATTATCGTCATTAAAATAATCGGATTGCCAATCAACACAAACAGCGAAAAAATTATTGCCGGAACTATCAGGTTGCCACTGCCGTCGAGGACCATTTCGGCACCAAGTAAGATAAAAAACAAAATAATGAAAAAATCACGAAGCGGTTTTAGGCGCGAATGGATCTCGTCATGTGAAGGAAGTATTGCCAGAGTGGCGCCGGCAATCAGCGCCCCACTTTCCAAAGAAAACCCTAAAACTCTGAAAATAGATGACAATCCCAGACCCCAAGCGATAGCAAAAAGGAACAGTAATTCCTGCGAACGAGAAACGTAACGATTTAATCTTGATAATAACAAATGAGCAACCATGTACACCACCACCAGGACACTGGATGCTAAAATTAATCTTGAAGCAATTTTTATGTGGCTGTCCCCTAAAGAAAACAACGGCACCAAGAATAAAATAAAGACAGCGATAAAATCTTGCACCAGTAAGAACCCGATGGATATTTTTCCATAAAGTTTTTCCAGATCCCCTTTATCAGAAAGTAATTTTAAAATTATTATAGTACTGCTAAACGCCAAAGCAATACCAATATACAAAGAAGCTAAAGAGCCAAAACCTAACGCGCGAGCGAGTAGCCAACCGATTGACGTTGTAAAAATTACTTGCCCAAAACCTGTGAGAACCGCGACTTTTCCTACCGCGCCGATATATTTTGGAGTCAGGTTTAATCCCACGATAAATAACAAAAATGCTACTCCAATTTCAGAGAAAACTTCAAGCGTTTCTCGCGAGTGAACCAAGTCCAAAAAAACCGGCCCGACTAAAAGTCCGGTAATAATGTAGCCGATGATTAACGGCTGTTTTAAAAGGCGCACCAAAAACGCCACCAACGCGGCAACTGTTACCAACAATGTAATTTCTGTAAAAAGATCCACTTTTTGTTTCGCCCATATCCCCTCTCCAGGATTGGGGAGGGTTAGGGAAGTATCGAGCTCTTTTAGTTGGTAAGGTAAGAATTAAACACTACTCTAAATCCCAACCAACGCAACGGCTCATCTAATATTCGTCTCTATTACATTATAGCAAAACTCCTTTACCAAGAAAATACCAAAAATCAAGAGATCGGCGAATTTTATGGTTTCAAACCTTTGATAATAAAATAACTCAACGCTTAAAAAATTTCCAAAAAACTAGATAAAAAAAGATGCTGTAATCTCCGGCCCAAGGATTTTTTGTCTTTTGACAGACCAAACCACTCCAACCAAAATTGCATTTCATTAATTTTCAAGGAAAAATCTTCATGCGCCTAAGATTCGAATCTTATCTCCCACTTTTAAAGAAGACGACAATCGGATAATAGCAACCCCGGTATTGCCTAATAATGTGCAACCTTGTTATTGGTTTTTCTTCTACCACATTCTCCTCACCCCTTTCTGTTTTCAGCGTAATATTTTAGAGGCGATAAAAAAAAGCCGAGGGAAATACCCCGACTAGGCAGAATACGAACAATCGTCTCCCAGACCTTTTGTTCGCTCGACCATTTCAACTATTCGTTTGTATGCCTCGTCATTAGAGGCTTGCTCCAGCAACTCTTCTCCGACGAAAAGAGGGGCGTTCTGCTTTACGCAGATAGCGATTGTGCCCGAGGGACCGCAATCAACCCAAATTTCACCGCCGTCCCCTTGTGACTTGCTGAGAAAAAGCCTCCCCAAATACGCGCCGGTGTCCAGCCTCGTGACAACGCCTTTGTCGAACTGATACCCTAACGCCTCGACTAGCCGCACAAAAGTGTCGAGCGTGGTAGGACGAGAGGTTGTTTGCCCTATCAGCGCTTGGCTGATGTTTAAAAAACCCAATTCGCTCGTCAAAATGGGTAAGGCGCGCTTGCTTCCGCTGATCTCCCTCACTATGACGAAAAATTGTCTAAAAAATGGAATATTAAAAAAAACAAGATCTTCCATTTTTACGTCTACACGAATTTCCATATTTCCTCCATATTTCAAAGCATAATAAACAAAAAAAGGTTCTTCGTCAACCTAATGCCTTTTTATAATTGCGAGGAGCGTAAACAACACCCACCCTCGTTCGATGAGCGCGCGAGTCGAAACGGGTAGCAATTTCGTCTAGGTTGCCGCAGTGACCCGTTCCTTTGCAATAACAGATAAAATCTCAACGGCTCAAGCGAGCCGTTGAGATTTTGATACTGTTTGATATTTATTTTAACTTTCACATACTATAAATCCGTTACACCGGTGTAACGGATCCGGCAAGGTCCTTGTTAAATTGTATTAGTGTATTAATACATGAATACACCAACCAGACGATAAAAATCTTATTTTTTTCAATTACAAATTCGCTCCCAAATGTTACAGTTTTGAGCGATCTATAGCGCAAAACACCGACATTTCTCTACCTACTGTGGTTCAATTTTTATATAATAAACTCCACTACCGGTATCGCCAACTTGCTTTACCTTCCCTTCTTTTTCTAATTCGTCCAGATACCTTGTGGCAGAAGCATCAGAAATATTTACAATGCTTTGGACTTCACCGTTGGCAATCCGCCCATGTTTTTCTAAATGGTCTAGAATCATCTTTTTTCCCTCTTCTTTTGGAACAGCTAGCATCACCGTCTTTTTCTTCATGTAAGAATAAACCACCAAACCACCGATGATAAATCCTAAAACAAATGTTTGAAAATCTCCCATATTATTTTGTATAATTATTATATTCTGAAAATATTATCTTTTGCACCCTCCCAACCTCACCGGAAGTCAGCCGAACTTTAATGCCATGAGGATGAGTTGCGGAATTGGTTAAAATATCTTGCACCTTACCATAAGTAAGATCCCCACTGCGCTGGTCTTTCTTTAAAACCACTGCAACCTCTTGCCCTTTTAAAATATCATCACGATTTTGCGGATTCATGAAGCATAAAAAATTACTTTTCTTTTTCGGCAATGCCTACATCCGGGCGACTGCCACGCTGTGGTTATTTTTTTGGGCGTGACCCAGCACTTTCATTCCCAGTCCCACGTCTTATTCCAAATTGTAGCGGGGATACTGGTCTTTCCGGTTTTGGCGGCTCTTGCATTTTCCGAAGCGCACGGACATCTTCTCCGTGCTCTAGGCTTCGCCTCATCCGTTCCTCCGGTGGCAATATTTTTTTGGGCTTGCCTCCGACCGATTCCTGCTCTTGTTCAAGCTGTCTTCTTAGCTCGGCCACTTTCGCGTCCAGTTTTGCTTGTTCACGGTCTAGCTCCCCCATTCTTTCTCTGTGTACTGTCATATTTTTATAAATTTAAATAATAAACAGCTAAACCAGCTAAAACCAAAATTCCTAGAATAATAATCGCGCCATACTTAAACTTCTTTTCAGTAGGTGTTAAATCTTTCCACGTTCTCCGGTTTTTCCATTTATCCTTGTTAGCCAAACCGACAATTAAAAAAACTACTCCCATTACTGTAAACGCATACATATTTTCTAACAATAACCCCACAGGAGTCCAAATAAGACCCATCACAAAAAAAGTATAATAATCCGGCTCGCGTTTCTCTTTTTGTTTTAGTGCTAAAACGGCCGCAACAACACCCGCTAAAATAATCACTCCCAAAACTACAAACATCATCCAGGTCATACCGTTAAATTCCCCGCCACTAACCAAAAACCAGGCAGTAAACCCAACGGCTAATAATATAACACCTGCGATTAGTGCGATTGCAAACCCTTTGTTCGGGCTACCTCCTTTTGGTTTGTCTTTTTGTTGTGTTATATCTCGCATTGTATGAAAATAGCTCTTAATTTATTCAAGCCTCAACCGCCGGCCATCCTTTTTCGCAAATTCTAATAAACTCTTTGATATACACTTCGCTCGCTTGTTGATCGCCTATTATTCCCAAACCAGCTTCTGCGCTCTCATAAAACTCTTTTATTTGGTCGGGGGTTGGTACAAAACCCTTGACTCGACCTGCCCAAGAATCGACCATTGTCGACTTTAATAATGTCTCCGCGTCTTTTTCTGCCTGCGCTCGGACCTTTTGTAATTTCTTTTCAGGCGTTGGTAAAGGCCCTTCCGAGATTGGCCGACGATCCATCTCGGAGCTTTGGAAATATTTTCGTGACATATTTTTATTGCTTACTCATCTAGAAATATGAAATGAAACGTACCAGCTAAGCTGTACGAGTAATTTGGTGTATGGATATAAGCCGTTCTGAAGCTTTAACAAAAGATGGTTGAGACTGCTCCTTCTGCACTGTTTTGATTATTCAGTTAAATAATACACCTTTTATAATTCTTTGCAAAAAAAAATCCCCCAAACAAATGTTGGAGGTAGATGGGTTCAGAACACCAAAACGTTGCTCGCTCAACCGACGGGCGTAGCTGTTTTGTCGGCGACCATGTAGTTTTCTGTGATCTCAAGTTTCGCGAGACGATGATCGCCGATGGGCCAAGGTCCGTTGCAGTTAGGACCTTGGAACACCGATAGAACGGCTTCGCAACAAGTTCGGAACTCGTCGGCGTTCCCGGGCGCGGTGCCTTTTTGGCCGACTTCAAGGGCTGTTATGCCGTAAGCGTCGATAAAGGTGTTAATTACAAATCCTGCAACCGCTTCGACACGCCCTGGGTCTCTTTTCTTGTGGATCTCGTACGCCTTTTGATCTACAAGGGCGTCGAACTTTTCTTGAGAAACTTCTATTTTCTTTGACATTATAGCCTCCTAAATAGATTCATAATATACTATCATTTTAATATAAAATTTGCAAAAACAAAAACTTGCAAAAATTTTTTAGTATTTTTGACATACTTTATTGAACCGGCAATCACCACTTTAAAGGCGACCCTCAAATCCAAAAATCTAATACATTTAGAGTTGCGGGTTGCAGAATCCGCAAGATTCGCTCTGCTCTGATTGACTTGTCCGAAGGTCACCCTTTAAAAAATAAAATGCCAAAGTTAAATTTATATTAATCTATCAATCCTACACAAATGAACAATAAAATGTTAATATACTGAAAGTTGAAACGCTTTGGGGCGTCGCCAAGTGGTAAGGCAGCGGTTTTTGGAGCCGCCATTCGTAGGTTCGAATCCTACCGCCCCAGAATTAAAAATCCCTCTTTGAGGGATTTTTTATGCTCCAAAAACTTTCAACGCCTCGTCTATCAGGCCACCGTCCACTTTCTTTTCTTCCGGCTCGGACCCGACTTCCGCGGTTACCAGACAACGTAGCTTTATTCTTCCTCCATAAACCTGTTCCAAAACTTTTTCAACGGTATCTTTGTTCTTTCTTTGCTCAACAGCATCTTTATGAAAACGATAAGGGAAAGATAAAGTTAGCGTGCCATCTTTACAACTTTCTTGATTACAAAGCTGAAGGGAAGAAACCAACGAATGGTTGTGTTTGCTAACTTCAGATATAAAATGATTCCATTTTTCCATGATTTTCGAAAGATTTGCTGTGATTGGTTTTGCGGGTCCAGATTCCTCGGTTTTTTTCAAATCTTCAACAACAATCTTTTCTTCAACCGGTTCGGAAGCAAAGTGGTTTTCTTTTGTCACTGGTCTTTTTTTCGCGACGAGATCAGTAACTTTCCCGGTGACTTCTGTGGTCTTTTTTTCGCCATCACCAAACCTTTTAGTCTCGTCATCTTCTAAAAACTCAATCACTGCCAGTTCCAAAGGTAACTCTGGAATTGTCGAATATTTGACTTTCGGCACAGCTTCTAAAAATAAATTTATTAAACGGATTAAATCTTTTATGGACACAGACCGCGACTGCTCAACAAGCTTTTCCAAATCTTCAGGAGTCAGACCCCACACCTCTGCCGAATTGTTTTCAATCTTGTACGACAAAAGCTTTTCCAAATATTCCAAAAACATGTTTCCAAAACCGCTCAGGTCACGACCATTTATGGATAGATCTTTTATAAATTTTAAAGCCAGACCCAGATGTCTTTCGGAAAGCAACTGTAAAAAATCTTGATTTAAATGAAATGGTGGCAACCCTAAAATTTCTTCAGCAAGCTCTTTGGTAACCTTACCCCCTGAAAAACTGATAATCTGATCATAAATAGACAAGCCATCCCGCATACTCCCCTCGGCGGCCCGAGCAATAAGTTTTAAAACTTCATCCGACACTTTCAGTTTTTCAGATTTTCCAACTTTTTTTAAATGCTCAACAATATCTGCTTGGGAAATTCTTTTAAAATCAAACCGCTGGGTTCGAGAAATTATAGTAGCCGGCACTTTTCCAACCTCGGTGGTCGCCAGAATAAAAATCGCGTGCGCCGGCGGTTCCTCCAAAGTTTTTAAAAGCGCGTTAAATGCTCCTTTCGAAAGCATGTGCACCTCGTCGATAACGATAACTTTAAATTTTCCTTTAGACGGCGAAAATTTTACATGTTCAATAATCTCGCGGATGTTGTCTACCCCGGTGTGGGACGCGGCATCGATTTCTATTAGGTCCAAAAAACGTCCATTAGCGACCGCTTCACAATTTTCACATTTTATGCAGGGTTGGCCTTCTTTCAAATCTGTGCAATTCAGAGCCTTTGCCAAAATCCGAGCCAGCGAGGTTTTACCAACTCCTCTGGGGCCGGTAAACAAATAAGCGTGGGCAACCGAGCCGGACGAAACCGCGTTTTGTAAAGTTATTTTTATAACCTCTTGGCCAACGACTTCTGAAAAATTTTGCGACCGGTATTTTCGATATAAAACTTGTGACATGAAAAAAGATTAGTATGTTAGAGCCAATTAATTATACCACAAACAAAAAATAGCCGCGATTGGCTACTTTTGGACCATTTCTAATGTAACGGAAGGCTTTAGACTTCCATCTTCATGCTCGCCGATTTATCGACTTTTCGTGGGGTCTCGGTGCCTACCGGCAAGCAGGCTCGAACAATAACATTTATCCAAGCGACTTTTCTAATATCCTTCGAGCGAGGCGCTAGCCGATTCGAGAAGATCCGACAATAAGGTTCTCAACTACGCTCGAACAATAACATTTATATTGCCCCACTGGATCTAGTCCGGGGTCGCAATGGTATAAAAATTTTTAGCCTGATAAAAAAAATCAACCCCCCACAGCTTTACGCCGAGGGGGGTCGAAACAAAACTAACTCAAGGCGTTCAAAAACGTTAGCGACTAGAATTACGATTTCTGTCGCTGAAGTGGGGGGTTTCCGGGTCGCTGACCCAATAACTTTCCCCCGACGCAGCCGCCGCGCCCGCGCGATAGGCTGCGTTCATGAGGTCCGCGACACCGTCGGACCCCACCCTGTAGTGGCCCGTTTCCTCGCAGACCCCCAGGCCGCGAACAAAATTGTTCGGGCCTACTGCGACCCACACAAATGGGACAAAACACTCCCATTTGTGTCGCAGTCCGAGCTCATATGCTCGAGTCAGGAGGCCTTTCAAAGCCTCCGCGAACTTGAGTTTTTCATGGGGGAGATCAAAAATCCCCCCCTCCAAACCAGGACCGGAAATGGTCCTGGTCCCATCTCCTCTCAGGTCGTTGTCAAAATAGAGCGTCATGACCGCTCCTTCCAGTCCGGGCGAGGCGCCCCGAGATTGGAATATACACCATCGGAAAACTTCCCGACAGCATTATTATTTTTGGATGCCGCAAGCCATGCCTGCTGCCGTTCCCAGGCGGCGCGGATGGGGAAGGCAATTTCATCGACTCGAGTGTCGACGCTGTGTGAGTCGAAGACACGATCGTCGATGCCCTCGATCTGTTCGGTAGTTAACAGAATATCGAGCTTTTCTTCTCCCGCTGGAAGTTTGAGGTCACGGTCTCTCCAGCGGAGACGTAATCCGATGAGTTTCCAGCTCGTGCCGTACTCGTCGTCGTTGTGCCCGACAAGAGACACGTTCGCGAAACAACCATCGGTATACCAATACTCGACGGCAACGCTCATCAAATCATCGTCTCCTCGAATGTGCTTCATTGTGATGCGCCGAGGCATCCCGCAGACCGGGACACCCTTCAGCATCTCGTTGCGACGTAGTGTGTCGCAAACTCTGACAGTCTGGAAAATTCCGTCCCAAGCAGGGAACGGAACCGTAACAGTGAAATTATTCTTTTTCATGATTCTCTCCAGTTCATATTCTGACCACAATTAGTAGCCAGTTGTGTAAAGCAATCAAGAAACGCCACTAAAGACATTTACTAATTGCTTTACACAACAACCATGAATTTTTTCTCTTGAGTTAGTTTGTCAAAGTACAGGCTGATTTATAATCGTAGTTCCCTACAATTACAAATACAAGCTTTGTTATAATAGCATATATTAATCTTTTTGTCAAGAATTTAACATTTTTAAGTATGGATTTGGCTTAAATATAAAAAAAAACAGCCGCGATTGGCTACTTTCGGACCATTTCTAATGTAACGGAAGGCTTTCTTGTCCGCCTTTGGAGGAAGCCTTCCATCTTCATGCTCGCCGATTTATCGACTTTTCGTGGGATCTCGGTGCCTACCGGCAGGCCTGCCTGCCGGCAGGCAGGCAGGAAAGACCTCCATTACATGAAAAATTTAAAACCCTTCACTTTTTGAAAACTATAAATTTATATCCTATAAAATTCCACATCAAAGCAACAACCGTTGCCAAAACTTTAGCCATATTTGCCCACAACTGCGGATTCACCCCAAACTGCGGGTCGACAAGTCCGGTGACCAATCCCACCACCGCGCTGTTGATAATTATTCCAATTATGCTAACTATTAAAAACAAAGAAAATTCTTTTGCCTGTCCGCTCTGGACAATTTGCGTCTTAAGTTTAAAAACTTTCCAAAGCGCGACTTCTCCTAAAAATAATATAACTAATAAAATAATAAAAAATACTGCTTTGTATTCTTGACTGGCACCAATAATCACTCCTAAAATTATTATAAATCCTAAAAAGCCGGCGGAAACCAACTGAAATAAAAACCGGCTTATTTTTTGACCCACGTCCGCAAAAGCCCAATATTTATTCCAAAAAAAACTGTGCATTACCGCGACAGTAAAAGCGGCGGCGTTGACAAACGACAATTGCAAGCCTGCCGTTACCCCGGTTAATGTTATTAAAATATTAATAACTGAAAAATCAACCGCGGTATTCAAAAAACCAATCCCCCCGAATCGTGAGAATTGGTAGATCAAATTCTTATATTTTGCAAAAAAAATATTTAACATTTTAATATCTTATTTTGTTTTCTTTTTGTGTAACAATGTAAAGCTAAAAACTCAAAATGTAAAATTATTGTGTCACTTCGTGACAATCTAACAGATCACCCACCAGCGCCGGGGTCCTTATTAATTTTAGCTTTTTAAAGTTCCAGCTCCTCGTCATCATCTGAAACTTTTTTCATTATTGACCCTACCGCCACCGGAGCGGTTGCGCCTTTTTTAATAACATTCTCAACCGCGGCCCAGACCGCTTCACCATCTTTCGGAACAATAATTGTGACGTCATCACCAAGCTCCGCTTTAAAATATGTAAGGGAGGCAAGCAAAACTTTGTAACTCTTGCCACCGGCAATAACCCGGTACTGTCCTCCTTCGTCTTGGGTTAGGGCGCCAATCATTTTCTTTCGTTCGGTTGGACCAATCTGTTTGTAAATAAACGAACCGTCTTCCGCGATAGTCAATTTTAAAACATCGCCTTCGATAAGTTTACTTTTCGAAGCATAGTTTGCCGGCACCGGGTACTGTTTTTTGTCCGGACCGATCATATTTTGGCCGTCAAACACTCCTTCAATAATCTTCCCGCCGCCGGAAACGGACAATGTCGCCGCTTTTTGAGAAAGTTCAGATGAAGAACTGGGAACCTTGTCGCCTAAAAGTTCTCGCAACAAATGCTTGGCCGAAGAAATATTTTTTTCGGCAGAATCAATCATTTGGGCGATTAGGGCCAATTTATCTGTGAAATTTGTCATCTTTTTTAGTAAGCACGCAAAAAACGTCTTGTTTGTGGATATTTAATTATCTTTTATATTTGTTTATAGGTCTTTAGTTTTTGTATCAGACCAGCATTCTACGCTTGTTTATAATATACCAAGGTCTATTTACTGTGTCAAATATGAGACTTCCCAACTTCGTCATTCTGACAAAAGTTAGAATCTTTTCTTTTTCTCAAAGATCCCTGCCGCAGGCAGGTTGATTGTCATCAGGATGACAGTTTAAATCGACAGTACTTCTGGTTTAGTTCTTTTTTTGTAACCAAAATAACAACTCTTTTATCTTTGTGAAGGCTCGCTCGTTAGGTGTACGAAGATGAAGCAAACTCAAAGTAAAAACATAAGACTGATTCTCTCCCTTCGGGGGATAACGATGACAAATGTGGGGGTAAAAAAATTCCCAAGCCGACGAATGTCGACTTGGGAAAAATATCTCTTACCAGCCCACTAGATTAGCTGCTGACCTGTTTCTGGCAAAGCAGTGGAACCAGATTCCTTGTGAGCTGAAGGAATATCGGACAGGCGTCGGGGAATGCGGCATGTCATACACAAACCAAATCCCTCAGCCAGACTATCCTCGGTGCGGATCTCTCTACCACACCGGCTATGGTTCGGAATGCCGTCTTCGTTGAGAAGTTTCCCTTTCCTTTCTTCTTCTTTCATGATACTCCTTACCTTATGATGGCCAAATTTTTAGACCTCTCGTGGCGGCCATCCATGCCCTTCTAATTTGCTCTTGACCCGCGTCTGAGTCTTGACTTTACCCACCAAGGAGTGGCGCGGATTTGAGAGTTTCTGCTGTGATCGTTGGAAATCCAGTCTCCGTCTCGTCGAAAGACTCGGGTTCCTGCCGTACGCAGTCAGACTTTGACATATTCAATTCCTCCTTGGAATCACGCCTAACAAAAACCTCCGGCGGGAGGCCAGAGGTTGTAAGTCGAATTGATTCAACTAAAAACCACTAGGCTTCCGGCCTGTTAGTAAAGAAAAAATAAAACCAGTTTTGAATAGTATTGAAATTCATATAGAAATATTATAGCAAGGTATATCCGCTTGTCAACTCACCTGGCGTCATCTATGAACTGCTCATAATAAGCAATGATTGTGGAAGCATAAAATAGCATCCAAAACAACAGCTCCTCTATAGGAAAATTGGTTCCAAAAAGCTGCACCTATCCGATATATTCACCCGGATATTCCCACCCACCGGTCTTTACCGCCACAATCTCAGACAAAAACCAAACGAAAAAAAGAAAATGGTCGCTACAGAAAGTTTGCCAATCAAGCACGGTTTTCTAAAAGCGAATACCAAAGGAAAAATAATTGCCGCAATACCGCCTTTTAAGTAAGCGTGAGTTAAATTCAGACTAGACGGATTTACTAAAAAAACAATCATCACAATCAAAACAAGTAAAAAAGTCGGGATTAAGGCTTTGTATATATGCGGTGAAACAGAAAAATTTTTTTCATCGTCCAAAAAATGTTCATAAAACACTAGCATAAAAAAAGTCATTATCATAAAACCCAAGATATCATCAAATGGTAAAATTCCAAATACTTTATAAGGGATAACCATGTTTGGGACTACCCACGCCTTATTGAAAGTTTCGATAAAATAAAAAAAGAACCCGAATAAAACTCCAAAAACAAAAGTTCCTAAAATTAATTTTTTATAATTTTTGTTTTCTCTCAACAATAGATACACAGATGGAAGCAAAGTATACAAAAGACCGCCGGTTAAAGGTTTGGGTTTAAAAACCAAACTCAACCAAGCGGTTGCTATGAGTAAAATTAAAACGACTAAAAAATCAAACTTCTTTTTTGACATTTCTCGTCAAACGTTATTTCAGCTGTTATATTATCTTATCCCATTGCCAAGGTGGGCAAAATGGATTTTGAAATAAAAAAAAGTATCCTACGCTCGTTTTTGCCTCAAACTTGGCTCAATCACGTAACGTAAGTCCTACTAATAAATTATGTGATATTAATACCGAATGAAGACATAAATGAATACGGGATTAATACGGAACGAAAATATCGCCTGTATAATAAAACTGGTAAAAGATAACGAGATTATCGCGAGGACTCGGTAGCCAAAGGCCCGGCCTCGCGGTCGCCCAGTTTACTGCGGTCCAAAATTTCTTGGGTTATTTCCGCGCGGGATTTTCCGTATTTTAGCCGTGATAACTCTTTCATTGCTTCAGCGATCTTAAAACTTCCATCTTCACGCGGTGGTAAAGTCGTCATATTAAACGGCCGCGAAGCAGTGCCGTTTATCATTAACTTTACATACGCCTGGAACCTTTCAATATTGATCACGTCAAATTCATCAAACACCGGCTTGTATTCTTTTGCCATAATTTCGGCGTCCTCGATACCGATTCGAAAACTCATCATAGTCCCGACGTTTCCAAACACCGCGTCGCGCACCTGCGTGTCTTGCGCGCTAGACCCGGGTTTTGCGGCTGTGAGCTGTCCCAAATACTGATGCGCGATAGTTAAGCTTAGCTGATATTTTCGAGCTTCCGATAAAATAGTCGCGAAAGATTCCGTGACAAAATTTTGAAACTCGTCAACATATAGATAAAACGGCCGGCGCTCGCTCTCGTGGACGTTGGCGCGTGACAACGCCGCCATTTGCAATTTGGAAACTAAAATCAAACCTAACAGTTTGGAGTTTACCTCTCCAGTCGTTCCTTTAGACAAATTGACCAATAGAATCTTTCCCTGATCCATAACTTCACGGAAATCAAAAGCCGATTTTGCCTGTCCGATGATATTCCGCATCATTTCATTTTCCACAAACCGCCCGACTTTGGATATTAGGTATCCCAACATTTCACTTTTATGAAAGTCGGAAGTTTTTGCCATTTCTTTTTCCCAAAAATTCTTTACCACCGGGTCGGTGACTTTCGAGATTTTATATTTTTGAAATTCTTGATCGGTAAACATTCGCGGAATTTCAGCAATAGTTCCGGGACTATCCGTGTCCGCCATCAAAGTCATCATTACGTTTCGCATGTTGTGTTCAAACATCGGCCCAATCATTTCCGGCGGAAACAATTTGTAAAATATTTCAATCATCTCCTGAATGGCAAAATCTTGCATTTCCGGATTTTTGACTTCCAGCATGTTCAAACCCATAGGCCGCTCAATATCGGACGGATTGAAATAAACAACCTCTTCGGCGCGGTGTTTTGGAATATGATCTAAAACCCCTTCCACCAATTCACCGTGAGGATCCACAACCGCCACTCCGTTCCCCTGCTCAATATCCTGAATAATCAAATTTTTCATGAATTCGGATTTTCCCGTACCGGTCCGTCCAATAATATACATATGCCGCATACGGTCTTTAGGCGCGATTCGAATAGTGGTTTTAACGCCACGATACTCGTTTTCACCCATTATAATCCCATCTGTTGGCGCGTTTATCGGGGCTGGGGCTTTTTTGGAGATCAACCATTTAATATTTGGAGTTTCTGCGTATTTTGTCGGCAAGTGCCAAAGCGAAGATAATTCTTCCGTATTTAAAATAAATTGTTTACCGGGTTCTCGAAACACGCGATAAATAAAATCAGTCACCACCTTTTTTTCCGGTTTTACCTTCACTTTAAACCCGTTAAATGGTGGCATGGAAAATTGCATAAGGGATGAAAGCATGTTCCGGATATGAGATTGAGCCATTTCTTTGCTAGCAGACGAAACAATCATGCGTAAGTTGACGCTAAAACCGGCTTTGGACGACTTTTCCTCCAAACGTTTAATAACCTCCTGTTGCATTGGGGTTAGTTGGATGGGAGAAAACTCGCCTGATAAATCGCGCCGACGCTGCCCACTCATCTGATCTTTCTTGTGAGGATTGAAAATCATATGTCCAAGTTCAAAAAACACTCGGCCAAAAATCCCCCGCTCGGCGGTCGCCGCGCTTTTTCCTTGTTGAATAGAAAGCGCGATTCGATTGGCTTTGGCGCGCCACCCGGGTTTGGCCGGAGAAATAATCAACTGTACCGAGCCGGATTCGTTTTGACCAAGTTTCGAAAGACTGTTGGTGATCACGTTAAGCGGATCGGTCTCTAAATTTTTATAAGTTCTGATTGGATAATAATATTTTTTTTGTAGCGTAAACTCCGAAGCGGCGACCACCGCGCCCTGTTTGAAAATATTATAATATTTTACTTTTTCTATATAAGCTTTCGGATACTGCGCGTGGATTTGTTTTTCAACCAGATCTTGCACATGTTTGGGACAATTGACGTAAAAAGTAATCTTTCTTTCAAAGCTAACAATCTCAAAAGAAATATGTTCATTTTGTTTAAAAAAATTTGTGATGCCGGAAGCCTGTCCTGTTTGCGACAAGCTGGCGAATAATTGCTCGGCCACGGAAATAATTTCTTTTTCTTCGGTTTGCTGGGGCTTTTGCGTTTGTTTGCTGTCAATTACGTCTCTTGGCACCTGTACCTCCAAAAAAACCGAATTTAAAAACCGATGAGCATTCTGTTTCAACCGAATTTTTTGACGCAACCAAAATAAAAAAATCGCCGCCGCGACAACAACCACAGCCATAATCAAAAACACCCAAGGGAAACCTCCGCCTTGTGACGCTATTTCACTCGCGCTTACCGCATTTACCGGCATAAGTTATAACCTCCCTAAAAGCTTCTACATTATTTTCCTCTCCTGGCGAGAAAAGGACATCCTAAATTTCGGGAGGAGTCGAATCGCTGTCCCCTCATCCGTCCAATCCCTTCTGCTAAAAAATTCTGAACACCTTTTCCCTCGCCTCGTCGCAAGCGAATCGGATCAAGCGCATGGGAAGAAGGAAATATTTGTAGAGACTGTCTCCTTCCTCGTGAGGAAGGATAATTAAATTTTTATTGTTCAATTCTGTTTCAAAACTTTTTAAGCAGAGATGTTTTATTGTTCTTCATGTTCACCATGATGCTTTGCGGCCTCTGCCATATTTGCCGCATGATCATTTCCACCACTCCTTAAACCGTTCAAGACCTGTTCTAGTCTAGCGCCATTACCTATTTTTTTAGGTTTCATATTTAAAATAGTGCTTTTGCTTGTAATGCTTGTAATCGGTTCAATAGTTCCCCCTATCGGCGCGGTTTTTATTTCAGGGCCTCCAGGCGCCAATCCGGTTTCCGGCTCTATTAGCGGTCCTGCGGATTCCGTCTCTGGTATTCTTATTCCTACGATTTTCTGACCCCGGAAATCATTCGGTTTTGAACTCGATGTTTCCGGTTTTTCCCCTTTAGTAACTTTTTCTAAATGACTAAAATCAAAACCAGCCCCTTCATCGGGACTCGGATAAGGCTCTTTTTTTAAATCTACCATAGGATTTAATTAATATTGGGATTATTATATCATAAACTCTGCCTTTTGACAAGCACCTTCTGAATAACTTATTTTCTTGCTACAATTTGATTAGAGTTTATTATTTAAATTTTAATGGTTTTAAAATTAGAAATTCAAAATTAAAAATTTTTCCATGCTAAAGCTATTTAATACCTTATCTAAAAAAATTGAAAAATTCCAGCCCATAAAAGATAAGCGGGTAAGTATATATTCTTGTGGCCCGACAGTTTACGACTATGTTCACATTGGCAACTTGCGAACTTATTTATTTAATGATATCTTGCGACGAGTACTAATCTACGACGGATATAAAGTTAAACAGGTCATGAATATCACTGACGTCGGGCACTTAACGGATGACGCTGATAGTGGGGTTGATAAATTGGAAAAAGGCGCCGAGCGTGAGAAAAAAACCGTCTGGGATGTCGCAAAATTTTATGAAAAAGAATTCCTAAACGATATCCGGGCGCTTAACATTTTAATGCCTGATAAACTGCCACACCCGACTGACCATATTAAACAACAAATTAAAATCATAGAGACACTGGTAAAAATAAATTTCGCTTACGATGCCAAAGAGGCGGTTTATTTCGACGTTTCAAAATTCCCCGACTATACCAAACTGTCCGGCCAAAAACTGAAAGATAAAAAACAAGCGGCTCGTACAGAAGTGGTAAAGGATTTGTCGAAAAAAAATCCCGCCGACTTTGCTTTGTGGTTCAAACTAACCGGTAAATTTGCAGATCATTCCATGCACTGGCCCAGTCCTTGGGGCGAGGGTTTCCCCGGCTGGCATATCGAATGTTCTGCGATGTCTACGGAATATTTAGGACAACCGTTTGATATCCACACCGGTGGCGTCGATTTGATAATGCCTCACCACTCCAACGAAATCGCGCAAAGCCAGTCGGCGTCCGGCAAACCACTGGCAAACTACTGGCTCCATGGAGAACACCTGCTCATCAAATCCGGCAAACCCGGACACTTAGACGGCGAGCCGAGACGGATGGCAAAAAGTGAAAACAATTTTATTCGGCTAAAAGATATTGTCGACAAAGGCTTTTCCCCGCTTGCGTTTCGTTACTTGGTTTTAGGCGCTCATTACCAGACTAAACTCAATTTTTCCTGGGAATCACTGCGGGCCGCTCAAAACTCGCTTGATCACTTGTTGGATTTGATCTCTGAACTCAAAGGTTCTCCCGGTAAATTTATGTGCGCGGACTATGCCAAAGCCTTTGACCGAGAAATAAACAACAATTTAGATACCGCCCGGGCGCTATCTTTGACTTGGCGGCTGCTAAAAAAACCAAACCCGGACAAACTAAAAATCTCAACTATAAAAAAATTTGATAAAGTTTTTGGTTTGGATTTGTTGAAAGGCGCTTTGATCCGCAAAAAAATCCCCAACAAAATAAAAGAACTGGCAAAAACCCGTGAACGATTACGAAAACAAAAAGAGTTTGGGAAGGCGGATGATGCCCGTGCAGAATTGGAAAAGCTAGGCTATGAAATAAACGATACCCCCGAAGGTCCGGTTGTAAAGAAGAAATAAATACTTAACCTCCCCCCAACCCTCCTTGTAAAGGTGGGGAGATTTTTATCACTCCTCCCTTTTACAAAAACTAAGAAATTTTATCACTCCTCCCCTTTACAAGGGGAGATTGGGAGGGGTCTATTATTACTTTCCCACAGCGCACCTTGATAAAGGTGTGCTTTTTGTCTGTATAAGATCGTTTGAAAATCCTCACCTCCCCTGTTATACTGAAATGACCAAATGTTACCGCGGAAATAAACTACAAAACTGCAAAAATACAAAAAATGCCCGAAAATGTAATGCAAAATTTGCAAATGCGCGTTCCTCCGCAAAACCTGGAAGCCGAACAATCGGTTTTGGGGTCTTTGATGCTTGACCGTGACGCGATAACCAAAATCGCCGACATTATAATGCCGGATGATTTTTATGAAAGCAGGCACAACGAAATCTACCGCGCGATGCAAGAGCTATACGAAGACCGGAGTTCTATCGACGTCCTGACAGTGTCCAATATTTTGGAACAAAAAAAATATTTGGAACGTGTTGGTGGAACCAGCTATTTAACCACTTTGGTAAATGCCGTTCCTTCGGCCTCTCACGTGGTTCATTACGCTCGCATCATCCAGCATAAAAGTACTCTCCGAAGACTAATCAACGCGTCCAACGAAATAAACGCGCTAGGGTTTCAAGAGCAAGACCAACTGGAAACCCTGCTGGACCAGGCCGAACAGAAACTTTTTGGAGTCTCCCAAAAATATTTGAAGCAAAATTTTGTCTGGATCAAAGACGTTTTGGAAGAAACCTACCAACGCATAGACGAACTGCATCGCGAAAAAGGAAAACTGCGCGGAAACCCAACCGGCTTTACGGATCTGGATAACCTGCTAGGCGGACTGCAACGGTCCGATCTGGTTATTTTGGCCGCCCGACCTTCTATGGGAAAAACCTGTTTGTCAACGGACATCGCTAGGCATATGGGAGTCAAACATAAAATCCCCGTTGGAATATTTTCTTTAGAAATGAGCAAAGACCAGATAGTCGACCGACTACTGGCGGCAGAAGCAGGGGTAAGTTTATGGAAAATGCGAACCGGCAGACTGTCTGATCAAGGTGAAAACAATGATTTTATACGTATAGGGCACGCCATGGGAACCTTGGCAGAATCGCCCATTTTCATCGACGACTCTGCCGGATCGACTGTTATGGAAATCCGCACCAAAGCGCGGCGTTTGAAAGCTGAACATGATTTGGGGCTGATAGTTGTCGACTATTTACAGTTAATGGTAGGAAGCAATCAAGAAAGCCGCGTGCAGGAAGTGTCTGATATTTCCAGATCTTTAAAATCGCTGGCCCGCGAATTAAATGTGCCGATTCTCGCCCTGTCACAACTTTCACGTAAAGTTGAAGAACGCAGACCGCAAATCCCACAGCTGTCAGACCTTCGTGAATCGGGCTCTATTGAACAAGACGCGGACGTCGTAATATTTATTTATCGAGAAGAAGTTTACCGGGGACAAGATGCGAAAAAACCAAATATCGCAGACTTGCTAATCAAAAAGCATCGCAACGGTCCTATTGGCGAAGTTGAAATTTTCTTTGACCACGATACCGCGAGTTTTCGCAATCTGGATAAAAGCCGACGTATCGAAAATACCTCCCCGGACGACATTGTAGATATAGAAGAGATATAAATCAATTTTCAATTTAAAAGTTTTTAAATTATATAATTAAACTACTTCCGTCTGAAGACGAAAGATCGCGTTAAAC
>PFAJ01000052.1 GCA_002773695.1 Candidatus Doudnabacteria bacterium CG10_big_fil_rev_8_21_14_0_10_41_10
TTATATCATATGACATACACTTAAAGATTCTTTAATTACTCATCTTAAGAATACCCTAAGTGTTTCCAAGGTAGTGGCACAGTACGGCCAACTTGATAAAAGTTTTGATTTATGTTATCGTGAGTTGTTATTCCTCTGGAGTAGCTCTTTCTGCAATAGGGCAGAATGAAGGAGTGGGGAGATAAAAGAGGGAGGATTGAAATGAAAAGGATAAATGCAATCATGCTAATCCTTATCTTCTTCCTGCTCGCAGGAAGAGTCCAGGCGCAAGAAATCCGGTTTGAGGACCGGATAGAGGTAAAGGCCGTCAAGCTTGCGGGACCGCAGGCGAGGCTGGCCGAGGCGGAAGAAACAGAAGAAGGCCCGGCTTTCAGAAAGCCGAACGATACGCTTTATCCGCAGCAGAAAAACCTGTTAGCGATTGGATTCCCGCTTTTCTACCAGCAGGATCCTTCAGGTTACGAGGGAATTCCAATCGTTCTGGTGGATACGGGAGTTTGGGATCATCCGGATCTCAAACTAGACTGCGACCAAAGCCGATCGTTCGTCTCTGACCCCAACCCGTGCATTGACCCGGGTTCGAATGGTCATGGGACGTTAATGGCGGGATTCGCCGCGGCCCGAACCGACAACAGTGAAGGGATAGCCGGGATATCAGGCAGGTCCCCGGTGATATCATTCAGGATTTTCGAACCGAAAACTGTAGGAGAAACGTGGTACTACCATTCCACGTACGAGATAACGAGCAGAGCCTTTGAAGCTCTGCTGGAAATCGAAGAGCCACGGTTCGTGGTCAATTGCTCGTTTATGGTCAACCTACCGCCGGATCACCCGCTGGTTCAAACCATGCAACACGTGATGCGGTTACTTCGTGACCGCGCGATTTTCGTAAGCGCGGTTGGAAACAACCACCAGTATATTGACCCAGAAAATCCCCATATATATCCAGCGGGGATCAATGAGCCAAACCATATCGTGGTGGGCTCCATCGGAGAATTCGGGGAGATCACGAACCATAGCAACTATGGGTCGATTGTCGATGTCGTGAGCCCTCACCAAGGTATCACGACCAGCAACCAAAGAGACAACCAGCTCTATGTGGATATTTTCAGTGGTGGAACGTCTTCGTCCACCGCGCACACCTCCGGAGTTGTTGCGACAATCTGGAGCCAATTTCCGGAAGCCGATACCGGACAGGTTGTCAGAGCTGTGCTCGAGGGTACCGCTCCGGCGGTAATGTTTACAGAAAAAGCAGGCTTCCCGCCCGGCATAGGGAGCTTGAACATCCCCGCCGCCTACAAAAAGCTGCGACGCATCTTGGACGGAGAAGAAGTTTCTCCTATCCAAGTCAGCGGAGTAGTCTCCGCGTTTCGCAGCCAAAACCTCCGGGCAGAAAACGGAAACCCGATCCTCTCGCCAGGAAGTCTTGTGTCCATTTATGGCACAAATTTTCTTGGCGATGACGAAAAGGGTTCCGTCGAGATTTGGTTAAACGGCGCCGCGGTTCGCCTCAAACCCTTTTACGAGGGGCGCTATCAAGTCAATCTCCAAACCCCGGAAGACCTGTTCCGGATCAGGAGCAAAGACAACCGTTGGGCTATTGTCCGTCTGGACGAACTCGGCGCGATTGAAGATTGGGAATTGCTTCCCAGCTTCGATGCCGGGCTCAATCCAGGGGTTGCCTACGGGAATGATTGGTGGCCGGTTATGACTTTTGCCAAAACTGGCGAATTTGTCACCGACACCAATGCCCCGCAAGCCGGCGACGATCTCACGATTTTCCTAACCGGGATCGTCAAAAATCCCGGGAACCCTTATGGGGTTCCGGAAATCGTGGAAGGGATGTTTCTCCATCCTAATTTCGAAAACCCGGAAGAAGTTTTTCCGGTAATAGAGATTGAGACCAAGGAAACTTTAGTGAAGGGGGTCTACTCCTTGACCTTCACGATTCCGGAAGGAGTCCGGCCGGCCGGTTACGTCGCCTGGATGAAAATCCAAGTCGGCGACCAGGTGCTGCCGGTCAACTTCCCGCTTCGCGAACCACCTGTCGAAGAATAATTTCCTGCCGTTTCCCTCGTGGAAGCGGCTTTTTTTATCCACTCCAGACGTAAACTTTTTGAATTGCGAAACCCCGATCTTTCTGTCATTGCGGGGCCGGTGACCGAAGCAATCCTTTAAAAAATGAGCAAGATTGTCCCAACGAATTCCAACGAAAAACCGGACGAACATCAAAAACTACCACAAGCATAAACCCACAGGGATTTATCTTGGTCCCGAAAGTTATACAATTGTCACGATCGTGACAATTGTATAATAACGTGATGGGTTGTTGATTTTGATGTTATTATTTTTTACCCGGAAGATATTGTTTAGTATAAAAAAAATCCATAGCTTATCGCGTGTTCATATGGTTGTGCACGAATTTGACTTCAATCGACACAGGCGGCGTAGGACTCTTTAACGCCAATACATTATAATCTCTGTTTAGAAAGTATAGAGTACATTCACACGGTCGTGTATGAATGTGATGCTTTATAAAATACAGGTCTAAACACACTATACACTCTATCCACGACTGTGATCGATGTGTCTAATGAATGGCTGCCAGAGTATCAACAAATTATACGATTGTTGGTTTTTTGATGCGCGTTATTGACAGAGAAAATTTTTTCCTGTATAAATGAAAGTTGAAATTCGAGGAGGAATATTGAAAAAACAAAATCAATACGCGAGACGGCGCAACCGCAGAAGACAGCCCCCTTTCGGTGGACAAACGCTAACCGGTGAGGAGCTTTTCCGAAAGCTTCAACTTTGTCGCCCCAATGAACCCAGGGCGCAAGCAATCGTCCGAGAATTTAACCGATACCGGAAAGATCATCTTTTTCAGAAAATCTCCTTTGCCGACAAATCTTTTGCGGGTTTAAAGCTCGAAGGTATAGACCTGTCTGGGATTGATCTGACCGGAGCAAACTTTTCTCTCGCAAAACTGAATCGGGCAAGGTTCCGCTCCAAAAGGTTTGGTCCGGCAACAGTAGCGTCTGTAAATTTCAGCCGGGCAAAACTGGCGGGTTCTTTGAGAGAAGGTGTATTGTTCGCCGATTGTAACCTTTCAGATGTCGATTCAAAGGCGCCAAAACCGCTCGGCAAAGAGCCTCTACCGGCACGAATCCACACGGGCTCCGGCGCTTGAAAACGGTCTGTTACGGTTTCTCCGTCCAGCAGTGAATTTCACTGCTTTTTTTATTTCAGACAGAAATAAAAAAACCGCAGGGAGGAGATAAAAATCATCTTCTCACAGCGGTGGCCTAGAAGGTGTTGAAACCGAAGAAGTTGGCGGCGGGGTCAGTGGGATCATAGACGACCCCTTGCACAGTGATACCTCCACCATCGGCGGTGATCGAAGCGTAAACCGACCGACTCGGATCGAGCGAGTTCTTGGGTAACTTTACTCGAACCCAAGCGAGATCGAATTGTCCACCTCTGACAAACGGTTGATTGATGAACACCGTTTGGTCTTTTGGATCCACAATCTCGAACTCTACTGGCAGAAACTCGGTCACCTCTTTTCGAAGTTGGTAAAGGTACCCCTTTACCACCACAGTCGAGTTTCCAAGGAAACCGCGGAAGTAAAGATACCCGTCGACAGCGACACGGGCAGACCTGATGTACGGCGTGCGGCGATCCGGATCAAATCCAGACGATCCGGTGACAACCGCGTACGGATCCTCCTCAGTGCCACCAACAACGAAGTTGATAGACTCAAGGAAGTACCATGGTCCGAGCCCGCGACCACTGACTGTGGTCAGAGCGTATCTGCCGTTAGGCAGGCTCTCGTACTCGACGATCTTCTGTCGAGCAAACTGCCCTGGCTCGAGCCGCGCCGGGATATCGCTGACGCGATCCCAGCCGGTTCCGTTCCATCGAATTAGTGTCAACCACAAAGGGTTGTAAAAAACCAATCCCTTGTCGCTTGCCTCCACAACCTGAGGAGCGGGACAACTCACGTTGCCTGACCGAGCGGAGACCTCGACGGTCTCGCCGGATGCGAACAAATACCTGTCGACCTGCGTGACAATGCAGGCCACTTGATCGTTTCGAATCATCGCCTGGGTATTTGGAATAGCACCGGCAAACACGTTCGAACTTCCTAGAAAGGCAGAGACGAACGAAAATAGGGCGAGACTTTTTAACGTCATTTCAGCACCTCCTTTTGACTGCGCTTTTGTGAACAAACCATTATAAGCCCAACCGCTTGATTTGACATGGCACTTACAATGTCCTTATATTATAATTAAATTTTCACAAAAATCAACCCTATTCTTGTGGAATATTTTTCTAAAAAAGAGGGGCTTGGCGCAAGTCACAACGTCCATTTAAAAAAAATTCTAGAGCTTTCACCAAAAACCCCACTGACGACAAACCCATAAAATAAATAAATTTATCCCAACAAAAAAAGATCCCGGTCAAGGGAATCTTTTTAAATTTTAGTTTACTAAGATTTCTTTTCTTCTTTTGGAGATGTCTCTTCTTTCTTCTCTCCATCTTTTCCTTCCTCGCCTTCTTTCTTTTCTTCCTTCACCACGCCTTCAACAGACTCCACGGCGTCTTCAATCGGTTTCTCGGAAAGCTCTTTCAACTCTTCCTCGGTACGAGGTTCGGCTACTTTCACAACGACCGTTTCCGGTTTTAGAGCCACTTTTACTTTTTCGTGATCAAACTCCAAATCAGAAATTTTGATAGAATCTTGAAAAGTTTTCAGTTTTGAAATATTAATAACCAATCCTTTCGGCAAATCAGCCGGCAGACATTCTACTTCCACTTCGGTGACGTTTTTAACCAAAACTCCGCCCAAATCTTTTACCGCCATGGCCTCTCCAACAAATTGTAGAATGACCTTGGCTTTGATTTTGGTTTTCATGTCAACTTCGTGAAAATCGACATGTAGAATTTCGTTGGTAAGTCCGTCGCGCTGAATAGCGTTGACCAAAACAGTCAGCGGTTTTTCCGATCCAACTGTTAAATCAACCAAAGTACTTTCTCCGGTCTGTTTGTAAATCTTTTCAAATTCTTTACGGTTTACAGACAAGTTTTTACTTTCTAGTTGTTTTCCATACACAACTCCCGGCAGTAATCCTTCCCGGCGTAACTTTTGCGCCTGTTTTCGGACCTCTGCGCGATTTTGAGCGCTAACTTTTAAACGATTTCCCATGAACTTAATATCTACTTTTTAAAAATAATTGACCGTATTAAAATAACACACAAAGAAAATTGAGTCAAGCGATTGGAAATAACCGGTTCTCTAACAATCCGATTGGGATAAAAAACCTAATCAAACTTTACTGGTTGGGCGTGGACCAAAACACTCTCCACTATTCCCAGAGCAACCAAAGAAACAAGCATTGAACTACCGCCATAACTGACAAGCGGTAGCGGGACTCCGGTGATTGGCAGTAGTCCAATATTCATTCCGATATTAATAGTCGACTGAACAAAAAAGAAACAAAATATTCCAAAAACTAAAAAGAACCCAAAATTTTCCGATGAATCTCGGGCGACTTTAATAATCCTCATAAACCACCAAAAAAGTAGAGCCAATAAAAACCCGGCGCCGAAAAAACCTAACTCCTCCGCCAAAGACGCGAAAATAAAGTCGGTTTGCCGCTCGGGCAAAAACCGTAACTGCGACACCACCCCACGCCCAAATCCTCTCCCGGTAATCCCCCCGCTACCAACCGCGGTGATTGATTGAATAGCATTGTAGTTTTGCCCTTGCGGGTCAGAGGTGGGATCCAAAAAACTAAATACGCGGTTTTTTTGATAGTCTTGTAAAAAAAATGCCCAAGCCAGAACAGTAAAGATAAGTAAAATAACTAACAAACCTGCCAGATGAGATTTCTTCGCGCCGGAAACCAACAGCATCCCCAACCAAATCGAAAACAAAACCAAAGTCGATCCCAGGTCGGGCTGCATCATTACAAAAACCATTGGCACCCCAGCGATTACAGCCGACAATAAAATATTGCGGAACCGTTGCATCTCGTGTCGCTTTGTTTGAAAAAACGCTCCAAGAAAAATAATCATGGCTAGCTTCATATACTCAACCGGCTGCAGTTGCAAAAGACCTAAATCAAACCAACGAACGCTACCTCGCACTCGAAAACCTAAGGCTAAAACACCAACCAGCAAAACCACTCCTACCAGATAAATCGGCCATCGGATTTTTTTCAGATAGCGATAGTCGAGCGAAGAAAAGGAAAAAAACAATGCCAAACCGACTATTAAAAAAATGATTTGTCTAAAAAGTAAACCGGAATTTGCTTCTTCGGAGAGGGTGGTTGAATAAATCATTAACAACCCAACCAACGCCAAAAGCACTGACATGCCGAGTAAATATTTATCCAGTTTATTTATCAGTAGAAAAAAAGTTTTCATAAGTATAAAAATAACAAATCACAAACACTAAACAACAAATAATATTTAATAACCAAAAGTTCTAAACTGAAAACCGTTTTGTATTTGGTAATTAAAATTTTTTTATTTGTAATTTGTTATTTGTAATTTGGAATTTGGAATTTCTATCTTATTCCCTTCCGTCAAATTGATCAAAAATATTGGCTTCCTCTGTCAACAAAGACCCTTTTTTCATTTGATTAACTGAGGCTCTGAATTCTACCAAAGCGACTTCACCCTGCAATTCCCCGGGCCAAACATGCCGGAAAAATCTGCTTTCTCTGGGTAAAACATCGTTGACCGTAGTAAAATTTGCGCCAACCACTTTGTGGTTAATGTCTAGCAGTAAACTGGTTATTTCTATTTCGGGAATAATATATGGATTGTCGTTTCTCAAAACTGCTGTTGCCACAAATTGTCCATCTGCTAATCCGAATGTTTGATTTTCAAAAATAAAACTCAACGATTGAATATCACGCGCTCGAATCCAATTGGGATCTGACAGTAAAACCTCTACCGAAACCGGCTCTTTACCAGAAAACGACGCCGGCATAATCAAAGCTCTTTCTTGATCCGGTAAAATATATGATTCTGCTTTAAACTTTTCCAAAACATCGCCGCTTGAATCAGATAATATAAATTCGTATTCAAAACTTCTTTGCATCACGTTATTGTTGGGGTTTACAACTCGGGCATAAGCGCCATATCTGGAATCTCCTACTGATACGATTCCTTTGTCGGTTATGCGCAAATCTTCCCCGCTTGGTGATACATATGTAATAGGCGTTGAAACATACGCATTCAAAATCAATTCTTTAAAAACAATCCTAAACCCGATCGATAAAGGGATGATTAAAATTATAGTTGCTACCAAACCAACCCACAATCGTCGTGACACTCCCTGTAAGGCTTCAACGATATTGATTACTTTTTCTTGTAACGCCAATTCAATATTTTCCGGTAATTGCATAACGATTTGTTTCTATTTTTGACTAATATATTATATTATACCAGAATGATTAAATGAAGTATAATGGTAGTATAAGTTAAAAATTTAAGATGCGAAATTTAAAATTAATGTATTTTTATTCGCGAGACAATCTATATAAATATCTGTCTCGAAGCGACACTTTAATTTAAAACTTTACACTTTAAACTTTTAATTTCCCACATGTTCACCCACCTCCACAATCACTCTCATTTTTCTCTACTCGACGGTCTGCCCAAAATCGACAGTTTAGTCATGAACGCAAAGAAAAAGGGCTTTGCCGCGCTGGCGCTGACCGATCATGGCACAATGTACGGCGCGATTGAATTTTATAAAAAATGCAAAGCCGAAGGAATAAAGCCAATTATTGGAATGGAGGCCTATGTCGCGCCCCAAGGAAGACTTGTTAAAGAAGGTCGGATGTCAGATCGGCCGTACCATTTGATCCTGCTTTCCAAGAATTTTGTCGGCTACAAAAATTTAATGCGTCTCTCTTCGGTAGCGCATATTGAAGGATTTTACTACAAGCCTAGAATCGATTGGGAAATTTTAAAAAAATATAAAGAGGGTCTCATAATATTGTCAGGGTGTGTGTCTTCTGAACTTTCCAAAACCGTTCTTTCGGATAAAAAAGAAATCGCCTTACAAATTGCTTCACAATACAAAAAAGAATTCGGGGAAGATTACTATATCGAAATCCAACGCCAACCAATAATCGAAGACCAAGAATTTGAGCGGAAACGAAAAAATTTAAACAGTGGACTGGTAGAAATTTCTAAAAAACTTTCTATCCCCCTTGTTGCCACTGCCGATTGTCATTACTTGGAGCCGCATGACGCCGACGCGCAAGATTTGATGGTTTGCATTGAGACGGGTAAAACCGTACAAGATACCGACCGGTTGGATATGCGCGGCACAGACTTGTCGCTAAAAACTGAAGCCGAAATGAACGACTTGTTTTCGGATTTACCCGAGGCGCTAGAAAATACCGGCAAGGTTGCGGATAAAGTCAATATTGAAATTCCTTTACGCAATTGGGCATTTCCCCACTTTCCGATCCCAAAAGATGTAACTTACGAAGACTATCTGCATAAAAAAACCGAGGAAGGCCTCATCAAAGCTTACAGGAAAAGTCGTTTTGAACTGGAAGCCGATCATCCGGAAGTTTTAGAACGCCTTGAGTACGAATTAAATGTTATCTGTAAAAAAGGATACGCGCCTTACTTTTTAATCGTCGCGGACGCCATTAATTGGGCGCGCAGTCAAGGGATTGTCACCACCACCAGAGGATCCGCCGCCGGGTCGCTGGTTTCTTACGCGCTGGGAATTATCACTATCAACCCGCTTAAATACGATCTGCCTTTCGAACGGTTTTTAAACATGGAGCGCCCGCTGCCCCCGGATATCGACATGGATTTTGCCGACAACCGCCGGGAGGAAGTTATTGATTATGTTTCGCAAAAATATGGGCGGGATAAAGTCGCGCAAATCGTGACCTTTGGAACCATGCAGGCTCGCGCCGCAATCCGCGATGTCGGAAGAGCCTTGGCTGTTCCTTATAGTAAATGTGATAAAATCGCCAAGCTTATTCCGTTTGGCAAACAAGGGTTTCAAATGACAATTGAAAAAGCTTTAAAAATAGCGCCGGAATTGAAAACCATTTATGATCAAGACCCGGAAACCAAAAAAATTATTGACCTGGCGAAAAAATTAGAAGGCGCCGCTCGCCATGCTTCCATTCACGCGGCAGGAGTTGTCATCTCCCCAACCCCACTGACCGATTTTACCCCGTTGCGCATGGATACCGAGACGAAAATTATTACCACTCAATACGATATGTACTCGGTGGAAGAAACCGGTTTGGTTAAAATGGATTTTTTAGGCATCCGCAACCTTTCAATTTTGGGTAACGCAATCCAGCTGGTAAAAAAAATAAAACGGATCGAAATTGATCTGACCAATATTCCACTGAACGATAAAAAAACTTTTGAAATGCTTGCGGAGGGGCAAACAATCGGTCTGTTCCAACTGGGAGGAAGCGGCATGACAAAATATTTAAAAGATTTAAAACCTTCGAGAGTCGAAGATATTATGGCGATGGTAGCGCTGTACCGCCCCGGCCCGATGGAATCCATTCCCGAATTCATCCGGCGCAAACACGACCCGAAACTTATTTCTTATCTTGACCCGCGACTCAAAGATATCCTTTCCGCTTCTTACGGCGTTTTGACATATCAAGAAGACGTGCTGCTGATAGCAATCAAGATCGCTGGTTACACCTGGGCGGAAGCTGATAAATTGAGAAAAGCAATGGGTAAAAAAATCCCTGCCCAAATCGCCCAGCAAAAAGAAAAATTTATCGACGGCTGTATGTCGAACGGACTGTCTTCGGTAAAAACTTTAAAACTCTGGAGTCTTATTGAACCATTCGCGGCCTATGGTTTTGGAAAAGCCCACGCCGCTTCTTATGGAATAGTTGCCTATCAAACCGCGTATATGAAGGCCAACTACCCGGTGGAATACATGGCCGCGCTAATGACGGCGGAATCGGCAAACCTGGAAACAATAGCCGAAGCGGTGACAGAATGTCGGCATATGGGAATCTCGGTTTTACCACCGGACGTTAACGAATCGTTCAACAGTTTTACCGTAATCGACGAGCACAATATTCGATTCGGACTTGGCGCTGTTAAAAATTTAGGATCGGATGTTATTACAAAAATTATTACCGAAAGAAGAAATGGCGGAAAATTTTCCGATTTGAGTGATTTTGTCACGCGAACCTTTACAAAAAATTTCAACAAAAAATCATGGGAAGCGCTGACTAAAAGCGGGGCGCTGGACGCATACGGCGATCGCAATGTTTTGCTTGCAAACACTGAAAAAGTTTTAAATTTAATCCGCTCCCACCATAAAGAATTATCTACCTCCCAAAATAGCTTGTTTGGCGCCAGCCAAAACAATGGTATTAAAATTATATTGGAAGAAGCCGAGCCTGCCTCCCAAAAAGAAAAATTGACCTGGGAAAAAGAACTACTAGGTTTATATGTGACCGCTCATCCTCTGGATGAATTTAAAAATACTTTGGAAAAACTGGGAAACCCTCTAAGCAAAATCAAACAAGATCTGCGCGAAAGACGAGTTCGGTTTGGCGGAATTATTACAAAGATAAAAACTATTATTACAAAAAAAGGCGATCAAATGGCGTTTGCGGAAATCGAGGATTTTTCCGGATCGGTCGAGCTGGTGGTTTTCCCTTCGGTGTTTTCAGAGTACCGGATGATATTAGAGCCTGATAAAATTGTAAAAGTTTCCGGAAAAGTTTCTGACAAAGACGGTGAGGTAAAAATTCTCGCGGATAAATTTGAACCTTTAGACCTCCCTCTCCTTGAGCGGGGAGGGATTGAGGGAGGGACAGATTCCCCTTCTCCCACTTGGGAGAAGGTGTCCCGACGGAAGGTCGGGACGGATGAGGCTACGAATCCCGCAAATGAAGGGGTTTCTGTAGCTAAAAGAATCCTCCTGCCTATCCCGGATAATGCCGATCCGATGATTTTCCGCAAACTAAAAACTATTTTTGAAAAATTTCCAGGCGACGTCCGAGTCGATCTCGACGTCCCCTCCCCGCACGGCCCGCAGAAACCGATCGTTACCGAATTTCGCATTGATCCGTCTGACGAGTTTAAGGTAGAAGTAAAAAAGATTTTGAGCAGATAATCAGATAAAAAGCGAGTCGAGAAGATCCGACAATGTAGTTTTTGACTTCCTCCCTAGGCGGACAAGTCGCTCGAACAATAACATTCAGATTGCCCCCAAATCCAGTCCGGGATCGCAATGACAAAGATATGTCATTGCGAGGAGCCTGGCGCAAGCCGCGTGGGTATTCTGCCGGAAATAATAAAAATCCCCCGCCGGCGTCACGCGCCAGCGAGGATGCTAAAAATTCGACTGACCAAGCGATGGATTGGCCCCCGTCTTTTGGCTTTTACTATGGGTCTGCCCGATACCTCTATGGGTCTGCCCGATACCTCGGTTCCAAGAATCGGTTCGATCTTCCCGCGCCGAACTAATTGCTCGAATCTCAATAGCGAACGGAGGTCGGGAGACGTTGCTATAAACCAACCTCGCCCTACATAACGTATTTTCGCGCGTCCCCATGCATAGTCTGCTTTTTTTACTCTGGATCCGTGGTCACCAAATTCCACCCGCATCCAGTAAAAATGGGCAGCGCACAAACTTTCTAGCAGAAGGCGTACCCCATTTGCCCCTCTTGTAATTGTTTTGTCGCCATGAGTGACAAAACTGAAATAGAACATTCTCAGACAACAGTCGAATTGGAGGCAACGATATGGAATACCATTAAACTTTGTTTTTCCCTCGGTCAACTCTGTGTCTGTGGCAACACGCCCACTCACGTCAAATCCGCTTTCTTCCAACTCCGCAATCGACGCTTCCGTATACAAAAGAATTTCCATTAGACCTCCTTTGGTACTGTTCAATATTTTTTACCATAAAATCCTTTTCTAGTCAAACCTTGACATATCTTTCAAATCACCTAAAATGACAATATGTGAATATATCAGCGGTATTGAGCCGGACTCACCAACCGAGGAATCGCTGCGCGTAACAGATGCGTTAAATCTGTAAACGAAGATCCGAAACCCCCTCTAATTCCCTCCTTGTAAAGGTGGGGAAAAGAATCGGAATTTGGGTGGAACCTCCAGCTATTTTGGCAAAGCCAAAAGAGCGGGACCCAAAGCCAGACTGATGTCGTGGCTTTTTTGTTTATTATTTCCGGCAGAATACCCACGCGGCTTGCCGCAGGTATCGTTATTAATTAAACTGTCATCCCGACTGTAACGGAGGGATCTCTTACTCAAAACATTTCCACAGACAATAGATTCCTCGACTCCGCTCGGAATGACAAACTATTATGCCAAAGAAAAAAGTTTCCCCAAAAAAACCAAGCAAAGATTTCAAAAAGAAAAAAGTTTCCGATAAAGCCAGTTTTTCCACCAAAGTCGTCGGTGGCAAAGCTGACCGCAAAGAAGACAACCTTGATGCTATTCGCCACACCGCTTCTCATGTTTTAGCATACGCGGTAAAACAGCTATTCCCCACCGTGAAGTTTGGTATCGGTCCGGTTATCGACACCGGATTTTATTACGACTTCGATTTACCAAGACCGCTTCGTCCGGACGATCTTCCCAAAATCGAGAAAAAAATGAAAGAAATAATTCGACAAAACCTGCCGATGGAAAAAATTATCGTACCGATGGAGAAGGCAAAACATGCGGCCAAACAAGCCGGTCAAAAATTCAAACTGGAAATTTTAGAAGAAATTGAATCCGGAGAAAGAGCGCGGGTCAGTCCGGAAATCAACAAAGGTGAAGTAACTTTTTACCGTATCGGTGAATTTACCGATCTATGCAAAGGCAATCACGCTCGCTCAACCGGTGAAATCCCGATCGACGCTTTTAAACTTACCCACTTTGCCGGTGCCTACTGGAAGGGCAGTGAAAGCCGTGAACAACTGCAACGTGTTTATGGGGCTCTTTTTACCACCAATCAAAAACTGCAGGAATATTTAAAGCAGATGGAAGAAGCGCGCAAACGAGATCATAAAAAATTGGGTCCACAAATGGGACTGTTTATGTTCCACCCGACCGCCCCTGGAATGCCATACTGGTTGCCGAAAGGAATGATTGTGCTGAATGGATTGATGGATTATTGGAGGAAAGACCACGCCAAACGAGGTTACGAAGAAACCTCTACTCCGCAAGTTAACAAAAAAGAATTATGGGTAACTTCCGGCCACTGGGAACATTACAAAGATGACATGTTTATAGCGGATTTGGGTAAAGATGAAATCTACGGAATCAAAGCGATGAACTGTCCGAACGCCATGATAATTTTTGGACACAAAACCAGAAGCTACAAAGAGCTCCCGTTGCGACTTTCAGATGCCGATATCCTGCATCGATATGAGGGGTCGGGAATGTTAAACGGCCTGTTACGGGCAAGGGCTTTCCGCCAAGACGACGCGCATGTTTTTGTGACTGAAAATCAAATTGAATCAGAATACAAAGAAATCTTTGATATCACCGAACATTTCTACAAAATATTCGGACTGCAATTTCGCTACCGACTGAGCACTCGCCCGGAAAATTTTATGGGTGACAGCAGTATTTGGGAAGACGCGGAAAATATCCTGAAAAAAATTCTGGATAAACAAGTCGGCGAAGGAAAATACGAACTCGGTACAGGCGAAGGAGCTTTCTATGGCCCAAAAGTAGATATCTTAATGAAAGACTCGCTTGGTCGCGACTGGCAAATGGGTACTATTCAACTTGATTTCAACCAACCGGAACGGTTCAAACTAAAATATGTTGACAAAGACGGTTCTCTAAAAACCCCGGCAGTTATCCATAGAGTAATTTATGGATCGCTAGAACGATTTATCGGAGTCTTAATAGAACACTACGCCGGAGCATTGCCAACCTGGCTAATGCCGGTGCAAACTATAGTCCTGCCGATTTCTGACAAACTGAACAAATACGGGTACGGTATCACCAAAGAACTAT
Organism: Candidatus Doudnabacteria bacterium CG10_big_fil_rev_8_21_14_0_10_41_10; assembly: GCA_002773695.1. Classification (GTDB taxonomy): domain Bacteria; phylum Patescibacteriota; class Doudnabacteria; order UBA920; family 2-01-FULL-50-11; genus 1-14-0-10-41-10. The sequence continues at coordinate 14,023 of PFAJ01000052.1, forward strand.
ATGAAGCGGGAATCCGAGTAGAAATTGACGATAGGAATGAGTCGGTCGGTAAAAAAATCCGCGAAGCGGAAATGCAAAAAGTCCCTTACATGCTGGTCGTTGGAAAAAAAGAAGCAAAAGCAAAAAAGATAACTGTCCGCAAGCGCGGTGAACGAGAGCAAAAAACTATGGCGGTCAGCGCTTTTTTTAAACAAATTCAAAAAGAAATCAAAGAAAAAAAGTGACTCCGAAAGAGTCATCCTGACGAAAATCAGTCTGCCTGCCGGCACGCAGGGATCTCAGCGGATCCAAAGAATGTCCTGAATCGAGTTCAGGACGACGAACAATAAAAAATCCTCCGGGATTTCCGGAGATTTTTTGTTATTGACAATCGCCTTAAACTCCTGTAAGATTTTTTTTATACAAAAACTCAAAGGAGAAGTGATGCGAGAAAGAATAGAACGAAAGCCGGTAAGATTTGCGAAAAAGGGAGAGCAGGTTCATTCCGCGGTCTGCAACGGAAAACTTGTTTTCTTCGTCAAGATCGCTGGCAAAAAAACCATAAGGGTGATCATCCCCCATAACACCCTAATCGAAGACGGAACGGGGAAAGCTAGGTTAGTCGAAATCACTGACCCAGAAAACCCCAAGATTTCGCACTTTGGGATCTTCGACACCAAGTTCCGCGGCGAGCGGCGAAGAGGGGTCTGGTTTTTCGAATCCACCGACCACGAATTCACTGTACTTTAACTACCGAGCTAACACCACTTGCCCACCCGCCTTTGCCACGCTTCAAGCGTGGTTTTTTTATGTATTAACAATTGCTTTCCCTTACCCTTTAATTAAACTACTTCAAGTTAAAAACTGGAGGAAAGAATGCTCATAATAATCGATAATGATAGCTTCAAAGAAGCAATCAGAAGGGGGCACCTCCGAAAGGCGGAGGCATGGCTCAACAAACAACGGATAACCGCAGCCGATGTTGTGGGGGCTTCACACACAACAAAAAATGTCGACGGGTGGGAAAGAATCCTCTTCCGTGCCCTAAAAGGCCTCCTGCGCTATGAAGACGCAAAAAGGGTCGTGGAAGGATCGGTTCTCCCAGAAAGCAAGCAAAGTCGCATCGACCGTCTGATCGAGGAGTCTGGCATCCCTTACGACGAAATCTGAGCTCAGACGAGCTTTACCTGCCTGCTTTCAAGCGCCTACTCGGCGCTTTTTTTGTATAACCTTCACAACCTTAATAACCTTCTTGAATTATACTTTTTTTACGATCGTAAAAAAAGTATAATTTTACAAAAACACAAACTATTAATTTCTAATTAATTTCGCTGACTAAATCGTACGCCCATTCAATTTCTATTCCCTGCTCCAAAACCCCTCGGGCTTGATTGAGAGTTGTAATTTGTTCTTGTGATAAATCTTCTCTGACTTCTTCCAAAATCAATCTCTGTTCAACCAGTCTGTTGTACTCAAAAGTTAATTCTGGGGTGTGCTGATGTTTCTGTAATAAATTTTTAATTGCCTTCTCATTATAATGTTGTGTCGCTTCAACTAAGCCTATTTCCTTCTTTTCTCTTTTTAAATGCTCAAGTGTGACGTTATAGACATTTTCCAAAAGCAGGATGTATTTTTGATCGATCAAGGCCAATTGCTCCGCCATAAAATAGGCGCTTGCTAATTCTCTTTCGTACCCGGTCAAATCCCCGTCATCCAGTTTTATTGTTGCCAGATCCAAATGCTTTTCTTGTTTTTCCGGCGCGCCGATTGTTAAAAAATTCAAATCGAGCCATTGTCCCGTAGTTTTGAAAAAGTATTCAAAACTGTCAGGGCCAAAAGTAGAATTTTTTAAACTCAAAGCCAGCCCCCAAAAAACTATAAAAATAATGACTAAAATCATTAAAAGCTTTTTCATATGTTAGAATAAGTATAGCATGAAATGGAAGTATAAATCATGAATTAAGAAGTACAAAAAATACTTAATATCTAGTATCATTGCGATCCGTCCGCCTCGGCGGACAAAGAAGCAATCCTATTTATCTGAAAACCGATGGGATTGCCGCGGGCACTTCTTGCCCTCGCGATGACAAAGAATGTGATAAGAAAAAAAGTTATCCTTATCTTCGGCCCGACCGCTACCCCTTCCCCTTCCCTCCTCCGAGATTTAAGAAAAGATTAAGAAAGTGTCCACCTAAATATGGAAAAAATAATCGTAATTCTGGGCCCGACAGCAACCGGTAAAACAACACTTGCCGTCAAACTTGCCAAGAAATTCCATGGCGAGATTATTTCTGCCGACTCTCGCGCCATTTATCGCGGACTTTCCATCGGCACCGCTAAGCCCCGAGGGAAATGGAAAACAAACACAATTGACGGCCGTCAATTGTGTTTGTTTCTATACAAAAATATTCCTCATCACATAGTTGATTTTTTGTCACCAAAAAAATCATTTTCAGCGCACGACTTCGCGATCAAATCAAAAAAACTAATCAGATCAATCGACCTGCCTATTGTTACAGGTGGCACAGGATTTTGGATTGATGCGCTGGTAAACAATACCGCTCTTGGAAACACCTCTCCAAATCAGGATTTGCGAAAAAAACTTGCCAAAAAGTCGCTTGGACAACTCTTTGGCCAACTAAAAAAACTCGACCCCAATCGCGCAAGCACTATTCAACGTTCCAACAAGCGCCGTCTTATACGCGCGATCGAAATCGCGGTAAATATTCTTCGAGTGAAACGTAGTGGAATCGAGAAGTTCTCGACAGGCCTGTCTGCCGACAAGCAGGCTCAAACAATAAACTATCACACACTTTATCTTGGTATAAATTTTCCAAACACAACTATTAAAAAAAGAATTCATAAACGTTTTTTGCTCTGGCTCAAACAAGGACTAGCAGCAGAAACTAAAAAACTGACCAAGCAAGTCGGAAAAAAACGCCTAAAAGAAATCGGTCTTGCTTATCCAATCGTTGCGGAATATCTGGAAGAAAAAATTACTAAACCCGAAATGATTGAGCGATCGGTGAACTCTATCTATCACTACGCCAAGCGCCAAAAAACCTGGTTTAAAAGAAACAAAAAAATTCACTGGATAAAAACTTATAAACAAGCCGAAAAATTGACTAAAAGGTTCCTAAAATAAAAAACGGCTCAACCAAGCCGTTTGTATTTTACCTGCCATTGCGATCTCCCAAAGGGAGGCAAGACAATCCTATTGAAAAAGAAATTGCTTCGTCACTTAAACTCCTCGCAATTACAAAAAAGATATATTATTGACAACCCTCTTTGCAGAGGTTTTTTATTTTGATAGAATCTGAGGAAATACCAAGGAAGAAGCGATGAATAATCCTAATACGGTAACCGACAAAAGGCTGTGCGATGACATTCTGGCTATCATGGAGTCACAGTTTCCTGGACACGAAAACTTTGAAATTGCCGTCAAGCAAGTGAAAACAGCCTTTTTCGCAGCGGGCCACATAATCGAAGGAAACGAGCAGGTTTCCCCCGCGAGCGGTTTTGCCAACAAATAACCGCCACCACCCACTTCGGGAGTCCGGCGGATTTTTTTTATTCGCCTCCGTCTCGATAACTATCGGGACGGTGCGAGCGAAATACGATAATTTAATAAACTAAAATTTTATAAACAACTTACGATTAACTAGGCGAATAACCCGCCATAATCCGAAGGACAAAGGCGGGTAAACAACAAAAAAACCTATACGACCTATATATCTTATAAATCATATAGGACCTATAGGTTTATATCTACTTCAATTTCTCTAGCAAAATCTTATTCACCATCTCCGGATTGGCCTGTCCTTTTGTCGCTTTCATCACTTTGCCCACCAAAAATCCCAAAGCCTGTTTTTTTCCAAGCCTAAAGTCTTCAGCCGATTTCGCGTTCACCGCGATAACTTCACTCACCGCTTTTTTCAAAGCTCCGGTATCGGAGACCTGCTTCAAACCTTTATCCTCGACGATATTCGAAGGGTCTCCCCCGGTTTTAAACATTTCCGCGAATACTTCTTTCGCCGCAGTCTTTGACACTTCCCCTTTTTCAATCATTTTGAGCAACTCAGCGAAATTTTCCGCGGTAATTTTTGATTCTTTTGCCGAAATCCTTTCTGCGTTTAGTAATTCCGTAAACAATCCGGTACACCAGTTGGCCGCCTGTCCGATTTGTTTTTTAATGAGCCGTTCGTCTTTGGTCTCATCCGCTGAAAACCATTCCTGCAAGTCGGAGACTACTCCCTCAAAATATCCTGCCATATCTTTGTCTTCCACCAGTTGCGCAACAATTTTTTCAGGGAGTTTATATTCCTCGACAAATCTCATCATTTTCCGTTCTGGCAACTCCGGCATCCGACCGCGAATTTTTTCTACAAACTCTTTTGTAAAATGCAAAACCGGCAGATCCGGCTCTGGGAAATACCGATAGTCGTCGGACCCCTCTTTAACGCGCTGTTCCGTTGTAATTTTTTTATTATCTACCCATCCACGAGTTTGAGTAAAAATCTTTTTGCCGTCTTCCAGCTCCTCTTCCTGACGGATTATTTCATAAGCAAGCGCGTCTTCCACCGCTTTGAACGAATTCATATTTTTTATTTCTACCTTATAAGGAGGCAAACCTTTTCCTCCAATTTTCCTCAACGAGATATTTGCGTCACATCGCAAATGCCCCTTTTCCATATCCGCGTCTGAAATCCCCAGATACCGCGCTAACCGTCTAAGATTTTGTAAAAACACTCTCGCCTCGGCCGGGCTTTTAAAGTCCGGCTCCGTGACTATTTCAAGCAATGGAACTCCTGCCCGATTTAAATCCACCAACGAATGTTTGGCTCCCGCCGGATGGATCAATTTTCCGGCGTCTTCTTCCAGATGCGCCCGGGTGATACGGATATTTCGAGGTCGTCCTTCCGTAATCAACTTGACCCCCCCTTTTCCGCATATTGGCTTGTCTAACTGTGAAATCTGATAACCTTTTGGCAAGTCAGGATAAAAATAATTTTTTCGGTCGAATTTTGAATACTCGGCTATTTCGCAATTTAGCGCCAAACCCAACAAAATAGATTTTTCGATAGCCTCCTGGTTGGCAACCGGCAGCGTCCCCGGCTGACCGGAGCAGATTTCGCAGATGTTTGTGTTCGGCTCCGCAATATCGGGATTGTTAGGCGAAGAACAAAACATTTTTGATTTAGTATTGAGCTGAATATGAATTTCCAGCCCGATAACCGGCTCATATTTGGACATATGGATTATCCCCTTGGGTAATATCGAATGGTTACATTATATAATTCCGTAATTTTATTTTACAATAAATTATCGAATAACAAAAGAGAGGCATCCGTATGTTTTCGGATGCCTCTTAAGAAATTTGTATTATGGTGTGGTTGTTGGCAACGGATCCTCCGGCAGTAAAACCAAATCAGGATTGATGGTTCGCAATATAAGAACGGCGGCAAACAAGATAATAATGC
>PFAJ01000065.1 GCA_002773695.1 Candidatus Doudnabacteria bacterium CG10_big_fil_rev_8_21_14_0_10_41_10
ACCCTAAACTCTGTGGGGAGACCAAGAAAAGTATGAAAATAGCTCCTGACCCCTTTTCTTCACCTGACCCCTTTTCTTCATCTTTTTTTCACTCTTCTTCATTTAAACTTGAAAAAGATGCTGGATTTAATTTTGAGTTGGTAGAATTACCGACATATAAGGTCGGAGAAGATGTGATGCATCCGATTATTATTCGTCCTGTATCAATTAAAAGATAAGCTCGCCGAAACCCCAGCCTCGAATTCCCACAAAACAAAAAAGTGGAGCAAATGGAAAATTTTTCCCTAAACCGCTCCTTTTCCATTCGCGACATCTAAATTCAAAAACAAATCAGCCAAAAAAAAGAAAAGAGAAAAAAGAGAGAAAAAAAGAGAGTCAAGTCTTGACATTTGACAATATAATTTTGCCCTGATTGTATTTTTTCATAGCAAGATCTCTTATATGAAAAAAGGGGATACGACTCAAAGGCCGGAAAAATGTGCCCCTTCTTAGCAATTTAAATTTTGGCATCTCAATACTGAAGTTTAATAAATAAATTTTTTGGGACTGATAAAATCCAAATTCGGCCGGCGGGGATCAAAATTTACAATATTTAATTTTATAAATAATGGACAATCTGGATAAAATTAGAAAAACCATTCAAAAATCTCAACGATTTACGGTATTTCGTCGTGATAAATATTTGTGTGGGTATTGCGAAGATCCTAAAAGGAAAAAGCCAAGTAGCCTGTCCGTTGATTATATTATCCCGGTTCGATATGGCGGTTTTCATGGGCTCGAAAATTGGGTTGCCGATTGGCGCACTTAAATAATAGACGGTTTATGAGAAAAGAATGGATAAATTACGAATCTTTTGCCAGCCTTTCCAAAGATGAGCGCCGTAAGGCGGTTTTGGAATCCGGCAGACTTTACGAAAAGCGGTTTGTGCTTTCCCCCGATGAAAAAATGGCGGAACGCCTCGGCAGGTTGCACTCGTTGGTGGGCAAATTCAAAAGCCAGCACCCCGAGGTCGTATCTTTAGGGTTGTTTGGCAGTCTGACCAAAGGTTACGCTACCCCAGAAAGCGACATTGATGCCATTTTGTTCATTGATACCAAACAGGCCGAGGTAGAGGCGGGTAAGACGGAACAAAACCACGCAGTTAAAAATTTAAGTGAGTACCGAGCGGCTTTACAAAGCGAGTTCCAAACCTTCTTGGAAAAACAGCTGGATGTTCATACCGAGCAGACCAGTCACGTATTCGTTCATTTCGTGGACGAATCAGCGATTCGACGAGTGTTAGAGGACCCGAAGGCCGAGGATCAGGCTGTTGGCGGCTTGTTCAGGCTATTCCTGCTTTCATTAAGCAAGGGTATTCGGCCATACCGTCAGACGGTCATTGAAACTCTGGAAAAGCAGGGTGTAAATGGAAAGCGGAAATGGGAGATGATTATTCATAAACTAGCTGAATTTGAGAACCCGGAGATTGTCTCCAATGGTAAATTACTGACGCACATGAATGCTCAAAGAGAATGGCTGTATCCTTCACTGCAAAAAGCACGGAGAGTATTTTTACAGGAGACGCGGACGGATTCACAAGATGTCAAAAAAGCGGCTTAATTTTTTTGTCGATTTTAGAATCTCTATTATTCATTTCTCTGAGAAGAGAAAAGAGGGTCAAGTCTTGACATTTGACAATAATATGAGAGAGATGTTCAGAATCAAGTTTTTAACGCTTGACTCTTTCTGAATTGAACCAAAAAATTGTTTAAAAGAAAATAAAAGGTACCCGACACATTTTTTATGCGGTTTTCTTAGTATCCGGGAAAGTAATCAGTTATGATATTCCAGCCACTGACACCCATTTTTTTTAGTACCCGCCTATAAGTATCCACCATTGTGTTTGGTCCGGAAAGGAAAAATTTCCTGTCCAAAAAATCCGGACAGTCGGTAGAAATAATTTCGCTGTTTAAAAAACCTGTGTGCCCATCCCACTTTTGCGGAGTGTTTTCCGGGTCTGTGATTACATATTTTAGGCGAACTCCCAGAGGTTTCGCCTTTTTGAATATTTTTCCAAATACGAATTCTGAGGGGTGCGCGCAGGTGTAAAAAATCACAAAGTCTCTTTTTTCTTCCCGATCCAGCATCGCTTTAACCATGCTTCTGAAGGGGGTAATACCGATGCCGCCGGCTATCCCAATTATTTTTTTGTCAAGATTTTTAGGCAGGATGAAGTCACCTGCAAGTTGAGTGGCTACCAGATTTGCCCCCGGGCGCATGGCTCGTAGCGCGGTTTTAAAACTACTTGCTTTCATGGGAATTTTTACACCAATGCGGACATCTTGCTCTGTCGGGGAAGAAGCAACTGTAAAATAACGGCGGTTGCCTCTACTGTCCGGCCGGGGATGCGGCAGTGTCCATTCTAAATATTGACCCGGCACAAAACTAAAAGCCTTGTTGGGCAAAAAAATGAATTCAAAAATGTTTCGCCCGACTTCCAGCCTTTCTTTTAATTTTAGCCGCAGCTTATATTTGGGACTGACGATGTAAGAAAATAAATTTCCAGCCACCAGCGCAAGCTCCGGACTGGAGTACAAAAATCCGATTTTAAATGGCCAGCCAAACAGTAGCCCCACCATAACACCGTAGGCAACCTGCAGGCGCCCGGAGGGCGGCGTAGTAAATGGCTCTGTAAACATTATGGAGGCGAAAAATATCGTTGGCCATAAAAATGACAGCTCCCATAATAATTTTGTTATGGGGTAATCGCCAGAGTGTGCCACGAAAAAAATAACGGCGGAAGCGGAGGCAAGAAAAGCAAAGAACATGGAAAATCTCCTTATTTTTTTGACTATAAGTAACCCCAAAAATAAAGTGGCTCCGATCAATATCCAATTTCCAATACCTATCCACCAACTGGCCCTGCTAATTCCCAGAAGTGATAATATAAGCACAGAAACGGCGGCTGGGTTGAACAAATGTTTTTCCAGAATTGCCAAAAGATACTTGGAACTCATCGCCAAAGCCGCGGCAAGAATCAAAATCCATGATCCCGAGGTTGTTTGGGCCGGAGGCAGGATTAAAAAAAGAATTAAAGCAGTAATCAAGGAAGATTCTGTATTGGCCGCGGTCTTAAACAGCCAAGCCAACAATTTATTCGAAGTTTGGCAGGTAACAAGTAAAATAAGCGCGGAGAAAATTAAGGACAACCCACTCTGATACAAATCACCGGCAAAACTTAAAACGATCGCAAGAGTAGACAATAAAGCTAGCCCGTAAAGCACGAGGCGGTACATGGTTGTGGAATTTAAAAAATCGTTAATTTTTTTTGTCATTATTTTTAACAGAATACCTCGCTGTTTATAGTAGGGATCGTTATGAGATTATTATTTGATTCCTTTCATAAATAAATAAAATGGGCATCTTTCGTAAGGATACCCATTGATGATTCGTCGGGTTTATGATTATTGTACTATTAAAATACCTTTCATGCCCAGTTGCCGGTGGTTGCCGACGGAGCAGTAGTATTCAAACTCGCCGGTTTGGTCAGCCACGAATTCTATAGTTTCTGTTTGTTCGGTCTGGAGAATGTTCGTTCTGGCGTTGAACTCGTCTATTACCCAATCATGTGTTCCCTGACCGTTAGTGAATGCGATTCGGACTGTATCTCCTTTATTTACTCTAATTTCGCTTAATGAAAATTCGAACGGGATTCCTGTAACCGCAAATTCTTTTATCTCGCTTCCGGATTCGTTTTGTCCTCCGTCATCCATCATTGCCTCGCCATCTTCTACCGTGGAGCCGTCATTCAGAATATTCTCGTCGTCTGAAGTCATTCCATTGCGTTCTTCCTCCGTTGTCATGTCTTGGGTTTCTAGCATTTGGTCTTCCGTTATATCTTGTGAATTAAAGTACAAAACTCCTCCCGCGATAGCGATTATAGCAATTATTATGATAACAATATATTTTCCCATATTTCTTTTTTAATGTTTAAATATGTATAAAAATAGTATCAGTTGACAGAGATCAAGTCAAGAAATCTGGAACCAGAATAGAAATTGCCCTGAAGGCGTTTTGGTCAATCTAACTGACTTGGAACACATAGGAGAGAAATGAGATTGGGGTGGCAAAGACTTCAGGTTGGTTAACTCTGGCTTGAAACTCTCTTAGTAGCCTTGGTAGATGCTCTTTTCAGACGTGATGG
>PFAJ01000048.1 GCA_002773695.1 Candidatus Doudnabacteria bacterium CG10_big_fil_rev_8_21_14_0_10_41_10
CTTTAGAGGGCAAGCGCGGTGTAGAGTGGTCATAGGAACTAAGGTTAAAATGAGAGTGGAAACTATCCTTGTAAAGGAGGGGATTTGATTCAATAAAAAACGGCCGGCTGGAAAGAGCTGGTCGTTGTATGGTAACTAAAAGAAACTACTGACGGCGATCGTTTCGTCTTCGAAGACCTCGAAGACAGAATAGAGTTTGGTTGTTTGCAGTAAGGATTTGGCGCGCTTCGTAAGATGGAGGAGTTTGATTTCTCCTCCGTGATTGGCGACAAGTACAAAACCAGAGACCAACTCTCCGATGCCAGAGGCATCAATATTGGTCACTTTTGCTAGGTCCAGCACTAGTCGTGTATAGCCGTCGCAAATCATTTCTCTAATTGCTTCACTGAGTTTTTTTGAACCCTCTCCAAGGGTGATCTTGTTGTCGCAGTCGAGTATGGCGATGTTACCAACCATATGCCTAGTTATTTTCAGGCTCATTTAATTCCTCCGGTTTATCATTGCAGTATAAGGTGAAGGTGGTGAGAGGTTAAATAAGTCTTATAAGATTAATATGACTTATAGGTCGTATAAAAAATCCCCAATCCGAAAGGACAGGGGAGTAACCGTGGAAGTCGGTTAAATCAGGCGTGCGAGTCGAGGTGGGGATAGCCTTTCTCTATCTTCGGTGGATTCGTGGTGCATTCAACCTTTCTGTCCAGCCCTTTTTGCAGAAAGGGCTGGACATCTCTTCTCGCCGGGAGAGAGTAACAATAAAAAAATCCCCGATGACCATCGGGGATTTTTTTATAAAGAACAATGTTTTGTTTTAAAGTATATCTACCGATCAATTCAAGCTAGGGACCAAGGGGACATACTGTGAAAGATTTTTTACTTGGTTATCGGTGAGTGCTAACGCCGCGTCAATCGCCATTTGAATATCACCTTGAGAAAAACTTGCAGAGTCTCCCGGGTTTAGAGGTTGCTTTTCGGAGACGTTTTTTTGCAAATAATCTTCGATGTATATTTTGTGTTCCACTTGCAACTCTTGTGAACCGGTTTTATCCAGGTATTCAGCCAACGCTCTTCGGGCAAGATGAGTGTAGCCATCACCACGAGTGGCCGAGACTGTAATTTCTTCGCCGGTAACCGTAACGGTTTGTTCCGGTTCTTTTTCGGTAACGGTTACTTCAGTATTTTTTTTGTCGCCTTTAGTAACTGTAATCTCTTCACCAGCAACACTGTCTTCTACCGGCAATCCTTCTCCCTCCATAGCTTCTTCCATTTCTTCGCCGTCTTCCATTCCAACCCTTGTGTCATCTGGGCTTTGGGTTTGGGAATAAATTATCGCGACTACAATTATCACAGCGATAATTATCAAGCGAACAAGAAGGCGCGAGTGCCGAGACCAAAAGTTGCCAGAGGAAACAGGGGACTCTTGTGGATTCTGATTTGATTGTCCGTTCATGTTTGGATTGTTTATTAATAGTATTGTTAAGGTTCGACCTTTTGCTTGAAGAATGAATCAATCGCCCAAAATTTTCCAATTTTTAATTTTTAGGCAAAATGATTATTAGTTAAATATAATAAGGAAGCACTAATAGGTCAATTGCTGTTTTATGGCTTAATTGAACTTTTGTGTATATCTTGGGTATAACCCGGGGGATTTAGGTAGGTTTATAAATTGACACGAGCTTTAGTGGTTGCTATAATAAATATACTTTGGGTAGGAATTGAGAGAAATATCGCTAAAATATGAGAAAAATATTATCAAAATTAAAGAAAAAACGCGGCATATAGCTATTTCGCTCATTTTTGTGCTAAGTAGGTGCCGCCAAAAGGCGGTTTTTTAGTCACTCAATCAAGACAATAGATAAAAGAGGGGGTTATAGATGATTTGGATAATAATCAAAGCCATCTACAACCTCCCCTGATTCCCTTCCTTTATAAGAGGGGAAAGGGTGAGAAGTCCTTTGAAAATTGAATAGATCTATCACATATAGAACACGTGATTAGCCATGTGATAGATTGTAAAATGTGTAAACAAGTTCAAAAAGATGATCAACGATCGCAAAAAATTTGAACAATCTTTTGTTCACCCCGCACCAGAATGGAAATTATTTTCATGATGATGTTGGGGCGTCAGTTATCAGCGTAGGTAGAATATATATTTGCAAAACAAATATATCATTTGGTGCTGGGGTTCATAATTTTTTTGCGGATCAATTAACGAAATAAGCACATAAAGGGTACACGGTGGATGCCTTGGCACAAGAAGCCGATGAAGGACGTAGAAGCCTGCGAAAAGCCTCGGGGAGGTGGCAAACAACCTTTGATCCGGGGATGTCCGAATGGGAAAACCTATGCGTCGAAGAGACGTATGCTTTATGGATTAAGTCCCATAAAGACGGGAACCATGCGAACTGAAACATCTCAGTAACATGAGGAAAAGAAAGCAACATGCCGTTATCTTTATCTTGTAGCTTATAGTTGATTGGGAATCTCCTAATCAGCTAATAAGCTAATAAGCTGAAGTTACGGTTGCGATTCCCCTAGTAGTGGCGAGCGAACGGGGAGTAGTCTAAATTCATTAATCTCCATTTGAAATTGGGTTCTAACGAATTCAGTTTCAAGCGAACGGGTTACGGCCCTGATGGTTGATGTTGGTAATAAGAGAAACTTTTACCTTGCCGTAAACTTGGTAGGAAATAATTTGGGTTGGTTAGCCGAACGGTCCTGGAAAGGCCGGCCATAGAAGGTGATAGCCCTGTAGCGTGAAAATCTCCAAAATTTCTTAAGTTTTTTCTTAAGTACGGCCAGCCACGTGAAATCTGGTCGGAAATCGGGTTGACTACAATCCAAGACTAAATACTTCTTGTGACCGATAGTGAACAAGTACCGTGAGGGAAAGGTGAAAAGCACCCCGGAGAGGGGGATGAAATAGTATCTGAAACCGTGTACTTACAAAGAGTGGGAGCCCATTAACCAATGCTTCGCATTGAAATTTTCAAGTAATTATTTTCAGTTTTCATTAAATTTTTAATGTTTCAATTTTAAAAATTGATTCATTAGTCATTGATTGAAAATTGAGAATTAAAAATTGGAAATTCCACTGCGAAGCAGTGGTGGGGTGACCGCGTGCCTATTGAAGAATGACCCAACGAGTTAATGTATATCGCTTGTTTAAGGTTTCCAAAAACCGAAGACATAGTGAAAGCGAGCGTTAATAGCGCGTAATAATCAAATTGCTTTGCAATTTGGAATTTACAATTTAAAATTTTCGCAAGTTCTCGACAAGCTCGAACAATATTAATTTTTCGAGCGGATCCGCCGGAGGCGGAGGAGTCGAGAAGTAAAAATTGGAAATTAAAATTGATAATTCCCATTTGCAAAGCAAGTGGGTTATAGGCGGTATGTATTAGACCCGAAACCGGGTGAGCTACTCATGACCAGGATGAACTCTGGGTAACACCAGAGGAAGGTCCGAATGCGTTGAGGCTGCAAACTCTTGCAATGAGTTGTGAGTAGTGGAGAAATTCCAATCGAACCCGGAGATAGCTGGTTCTCCTCGAAATAGCTTACAGGCTAGCCTTTGATGTTTCTTAGGCAGGTAGAGCACTGAATTGGTCTATGCGGAGAAATCTGTAGGACCGAATCAAACTCCGAATTGTCTAAGCCAAAATCAGGGAGTCAGACCGTGGGGGCTAAGCTCCACTGGTCGAAAGGGAAACAGCCCTTATCATCATCTAAGGTCCCAAAGTCAAAGCTATAGTGAAAAGGATGTATTTGACCTCAGACAGATAGGATGTTGGCTTAGAAGCAGCCATCATTTAAAGAGTGCGTAACAGCTCACTATCAGAGCCCGGTTCTTTCTTCGGAAAGAGCTGGGGGGTCGAATGCGCCAACGATTAAAAGGGGCTAAGCTTTGCACCGAAGATATGAATTGTCTGCCTTCGGGCAGGCAGTGGTAGAGGAGCGTTCTTGTTCTGTCGAAGCTGGATCCGCGAGGGCCAGTGGAAGAACAAGAAGTGAGAATGTTGGGATAAGTAATTAATTTGCAGGTGAGAATCCTGCACACCGAAAGTCCAAGGTTTCCTGGGCAATGCTTGTCAGCCCAGGGTTAGTCGATCCTAACTTTGCACGCGAAAGCATGCAGGGGATGGAAAATACGGTTGATATTCCGTAACCGTAATCATATTATCCAAGGAGCAACGCATTTGGGAGAAACGAGCATAATTTGACTTATTGTGCTCCTGTACTTAGGCGGGTTTTCCAGGCAAATCCGGAAGACCATTTGTGGCTTATCTTTACCCTAACTTCGGTTAGAATGAGGTAGGTTCACTGCAACACCAAAGGTATGGGAAGACTCTGGAAACGGAGGATATGTTTTGACTCAAGTGCCTAGAAAAACTTCGTGGTCACGTATGATTGCGATCGTACCGCAAACCGACACAGGTGGACGAGGAGAGAATCCTAAGGTGAACGAGATAATGTTCGTTAAGGAACTCGGCAAAACAACGGCCGTACCCTTGGTATAAGGCCTCCCCCCACTTTGTCTGGAGCAGTAATTAAAACTAAAGATTTTAGTTTACTTACTGAAACGGACAAAGTGGGGGGCGCAGTAAAAGACTCCTTCCGACTGTTTATCAAAAACTTAGGTCCCTGCAAAGCCGCAAGGCAAAGTATAGGGGCTGATGCCTGGCCAGTGTCAGAAGGTCAACGGTGTTTGGGCAACCGAACACCCTAAGCCCTGACGAACGCCGGCGATAACTATAATCGTCCTAAGGTAGCGAAATTCCTTGTCGTGTAAGTTACGACCCGCACGAATGGCATAACGAGCTGGAGACTGTCTTAACGAACACCTCGATGAACTTGCAATAACGGTAAAGATGCCGTTTACACACAGCAAGACGGAAAGACCCTATGAAGCTTTACTATAGCGTGTCATTGAAACAATGTTTTTTCTGCTTAGAATAGGTGGGAGACTTTGATGTCCCGATTCTGGTCGGGACGGAGTCGCAATATGAAATACCACTCTGAACAAGTTTTGTTTCTAACCCTGATTTAACTTATCGGGGAACAGTGGCTCGTGGGTAGTTTAACTGGGGCGGTTGCCTCCTAAATTGTAACGGAGGCGTTTAAAGGTCAGCTAGGCTCGGATGGAAATCGAGCCGATAGTGCAAACGCAGAAGCTGGCTTAACTGCAAGACTGACAAGTCGCGCAGATGCGAAAGCAGAAGTTAGTGATCCGACGACCCTTAGTGGTAAGGGCGAAGCTCATCGGACAAAAGTTACTCTAGGGATAACAGGCTGATCCTCTCCAAGCGCCCATAGCGACGAGAGGGTTTGGCACCTCGATGTCGGCTCATCACTTCCTGGGGGTGAAGAAGCTCCCAAGGGTTCGGCTGTTCGCCGATTAAAGTGGTACGCGAGCTGGGTTCAGAACGTAAATTACATTGCGTTCTACTGCAGAAATGCAGTATAATAAATCTGACTAATATCGGTGAAACCCTACCAGATTTAAACTGGTCTAGAGGGCAATACCGAGGGAAGATCAGATTTGTGACAAACGAAGAAAAAGCTTATATAGCAGGATTTCTCGATGGTGACGGATGCGTAATGGCGCAATTGGTGCGCCGAAAAGATTATATTTACGGATTTCAAATTCGTACTAGTATTGTCTTTTATCAGAAGCAGACCCGTCAAGAAATTCTTTCTTGGCTAAAAGATAAATTAAATTATGGATATATTCGACAACGCAAAGATGGAATGACGGAATATACCATAGTGGGCTTTAAAGAAGTTCGGGAAACATTGGAGCTTCTTCAATCATTTCTTCGTTTAAAACGAGTCCTGTCGAAGTTGGTGTTAGAACTTATAAGGTCTCATCCTAAAAACATGAGCCCGAAAGAGTTAGTGCGTTTAAGTTATTTAGTGGATAAGACCGCTAAATTTAATTATTCGAAAAAACGTACTAATACCAGTAAGACGATAAAGGATTTTTTTAAACACAAATCTTTTCCCCGTAGAGACTTCAAGCTAGATTCAAGAATTTAGCTTGGGATAGTCCTGTAAATTCAGGATTATAATACGTCGGCTCCTCCTCTTAAGTTCCTTAAGAAAGGATGAAGATATAGTCCATGCCATCAGTAATGGTGGATTAACATGCGTGAGACAGTTCGGTCCTTATCTGCTGTGTGTGTTCGAAACTTGCGTGGGCGCTTCCCTAGTACGAGAGGACCGGGAAGCATGAACCTCTGGTGTACCCGTTGTTCCGTCAGGAGCATGGCGGGGTAGCTAACGTTCAGTTTGGATAAGCGCTGAATGCATATAAGCGCGAAGCCGTCCATCAAACTAGGTTTCGTTTCCGCCTTTTCGGCGGAGAAAGATTCGCGGAAGACTACCGCGTTAATAGGCTACAGGTGTAAGCGTAGTAATACGTTCAGCCGAGTAGTACTAATCAATCAAAAGCTTATTTCGTTTAAATCCGCAAAAGAATTATGTACAACAGAATGCAGATCTAAACGTAGAACTTTTTAAATTTGTTTACATTGTATTTGTGTCATTCCGAGCGATTCGAGATTCCTCGACTCCGCTCGGGATGAACACAACTTATTCTAAATTGTGTTCACTTTTCCTGGTGCCAGTTGCGGCTAGGTCCCACCTGATCCCATCCCGAACTCAGAAGTGAAACTAGCCAGCGCCGATGATACTGCGGCTTACGTCGCGGGGAAAGTAGGTCGGTGCCAGGTAAAGTGAACACAAGTAAAAAAACACCCATCAAGGGTGTTTTTTTAGTTTAAAGTTTAAAATTTAAAATTTTGGTATTCGCTTCGCTCATAATTACTCAGAAGAAAAATTGTGGGCACTGATATGTACGGTGATAATAGGGGATATAAATAATTATCAACAGTTTTGTAGAAATTAACTTGACACCTAGATATATAGATATATACTGTTAAATAACAGTTATATAATCATCATGGCTATTATTGTAGAAAAACTTCGACAGTTTGGTCTCGATGAAAAGCAAATTTCGGTATATTTAAGCCTAATTTCTTTAGGTCCTTCACCGGTCCGCGCAATTTCTTTGAAATCCAATGTTAACCGTGGTACCACTTACGATATTTTAAAGGCTTTAATAAAAGACGGGCTGGTTAGTTATTATCAGCAGTACGGAAAGGAAAGCAAAAAACAATACTTTGTCGCCGAGCCTCCGGAAAAAATAGTTTCCGCAATTGAAAAACGGATTACCGATTTGGGCGCGCTGAAAGATTCGGTTAAAGCAAAACTGCCGGAATTGGAATCTTTATACGAAAAATCCGGCGCCAAACCGGTCTCAAAATATTATGAAGGCTCTTTGGGTTTGCGGATAATTTTGCAGGATGTTATTAGTACGATGGGTGAGCAGACAGAAAAGGATTATTTTGTTTATTCGTCCGCTGATATTCGGAACTATCTTTATAAAGCCTACCCAAACTATACCCGCGATCGAATCAAAAACAAGATTTCAGTAAAAGTGATTGCCTTTGGCAGAGGGGGGGAAGAGCAAGGGCTGGACGAGCGACGTTGGATAAGTAAAGAACATGGCGCGCCGACATATATATTGATTTATGGAAACAAGGTCGCAATGATTTCGGTTGCGGCCAATAAAGACCCGGTCGGAGTTATTATTGAAGATCGTGCGTTGTATGAAACGCAAAAAATGATTTTTGAATTTACCTGGGAAAAGTTAAAGTTCTAGTTAGGTTTTAAAATCATTTCTTTGGGAGGAAACATGAATAACATTGAAGAACTTTCCAACCTGGTTGACGTATGCCGTTAGGTGCTCGGAATTTCCATTGGCACCCCACAGCCAAACAGTTCCGACGAAATGGGAAAACTAGGCCAGATGTCAGACAACCTGCTGTACGACTTCTCGGTGAAAGGTCTCAAGGCCGCTGCGGACCTACCAGATGAACAATTTGAGCGGCTTTGCAGTATTTTACAGCAAGAGGTCGGGCACGTGGGAACTTAATTTTATGGAGGCCGGTTTGTAGTTACCAATTCTGGTCGGCCCCCATATTTTTTTCTTCATGCTTTTGCGCAAGGAGAAACACAAAAGCATGAAGAAAAAATCTTCAGTAGATTCCAAACAAAAGGGGAACAAATGAAATGACCGCAGCAGTGATTCTTGCGGCAGGTTATGGCCACGAAAACGGCCAAAGCAAACTTTTGAAGACTTTACCTGACGGTACTCCGATTATCGTTCAGGTTGTCAAAAACGTCCGCGCGGTTGGAGGGCTCAAACCGATTGTCGTGGTCATCAACGAAACGTACGGCCAGTCTATTCAATCCGCCATCGAACGGGCAGGTTTTAGTGGACTGGAGTTCATGCATCAGACAGATCGGCTCGGCGCGGCGGATGCACTAAACTGTGCACTTCCAATTTTCCTCGAGGATGGGAAATTGGCGTCAGAAACATTGGTCGTTTTCGGCGACATGCCCCTCCTTTCTCCCAAGCTGATGAGGGACATGGTTGCCAAGCACCGAGAGGTCGAAAGCAAGCTGACCATTTCCAGCTGGCCGTTTGATCCCGATCATAAGCTTGCTTCTTGCATGGGCAACTACGCGTTTTTGGTCCGCGATGACGACATCAATCATCGCGGTACTCCGCTCGTTGTCGACAAAGAAGGCGAGTCGCTGGTTGTCTCTATGTACAACGGAATGATCCCCCAAGAAGGCGATCAGGTTTTGTCGTCGTTGTATGTCGTCGACACCACTTGGGCGCGAGAGGTCTTGCCAAGCATTGAGCCGATGTTCAAAGGCGACGGCTTCCCCCCGGAGAAGCATATGCCAAAACTGATCGAGAAGGCCATGATTAGTTCGGTGCCTGTGGCCAATGTCGTTTGCAGAAACATCGCCGCAGAGATCATCGGGGTTGATGCCCACACACCGAAGAGCTATAAAACGGTGTGTGATTTGGTAGAGGGATTATGATGTCAGAATTCAAAGAAGGTACGTTTCTGGTCATCGGGTATCTCACCCTCGACCGTTCGGTTTCGCCCGTTCGTTGCCCCGTCTGTTGCGAAGGGACCCCTGGCTGCCGAGATGGAGACATGCGTCTTTACAAAGCAGAAGACGGCTCGACCTGGCGCATCTGTGATCAGGTGGACTGTGGGTTCTGCTATCCGGGTAAGTGGCCGGAGGACAAGAACGTCAGGAAACTGGCGCGACAGAGGCGGGAGCACCTTAAGACTCTGATTACCGTATGAACTAGGGGTAGCCGGGCTTTTGTCTGGCTCCCCCATATTTTTTTAAATAAGACTTTTGAAATAGGATAATTAGTAATTTATAAAACAGTGGAACTGAAAAAACCAACAATTATTTTGGACTTAGACGAAACTTTAATCGATACCAAAGAAATCAAAAGACGAATTTTTAATTTGGTTGAAAAAACCGGAGTCCCTCGCGGGGTTGCGGTCGGCGTTTATAGGCAGATGAGAAAAAAATCGGCCTTTGACCAGAGGCGTTATTGTTTTGAGCTTAAGAAAACGGGTTATAAAGTAAATCCTAATCTTTTTAATAATCTTTTCAGCAAACCAAAGGATTATAATTACCGGGGCGCCGAACAGTTTTTGAAAAACTTGTCAAAGCATTTCAACTTGCTATTATTAACCTTCGGCGTGCCAAGTTTTCAGAATAAAAAAATTGAACAGGCAGGCTTTAAACAGTTTTTTCAAAAGGTATTGATTACTGAACAGGAAAGTAAGTTGGATTTATTAAGGACGTTAAAAAGCGGGACAGGTAAGATAATTTTAATTGATAATTCAAAAGTATCGATTTATACGGCAAAGCGGCTGAACGCCCCGGCGATTTTAGTGAAAAATAGAAAATCTGGTGTCCCTGATTATCGGGCAATTTTAACAAAGCTTAAGGAAGTTTAAAAACGGAAAGTCCAAGGAGGCCGAATGACTAATAAAAGAAAGAAAAGGATAGTTTGCATTGGCGGCGGGACGGGGCCATCAACACTTTTGGAGGGGTTGCGGGCGATGTCTGAGATGTTTGATATCACCGCTATCGTTGGCATGGCCGATCGCGGTGGCTCGTCGGAGATTCTGCGGGATGAGCGAGGAGCGCTGCCGCCGGGGGACGTGCTGAAAGCGCTCTTAGCGCTTTCGCCCAAGCCGTACGCGCGCGAGCTTTTACAGTTTCGGTGGGACGGCAAAATGCCGGCAAAGATGCGCGGCCATACTGCCGGCAATCTCTTGCTGACGTTTTGCAGTGAGATGATCGGCGATTTCAGCGAAGCGGTTCGGGCATTTTCGGAATTGCTTGATTGTCGAGGACAGGTGCTGCCGGCTTCTCTCGACCACGTCGACTTGGTGGCAAAGCTTTGCTCGGGCGAGGAGATTATTGGCGAAGGGCGGATCGAAGAGTGGATCTATGGGTTTTTAAACGGCAACCATTCCACGGACCGCATTTTGTCTGTCCATCTGCAACCCCAGCCGGTTTTGGCCAAGGCCGCGAGACTAGCAATTCTTCACGCGGACATTGTGGTTATTGGACCGGGAAGTTTTTACACCTCGCTTGTCGCGGGTCTTCTCGTGTCCGGAATGCGGGAGGCCTTGGCCAAGGCGCGGATCGCGTACGTGGTGAACCTCACTAACAATCCGCATGAGACCCCCGACTGGACCGGTTCTCACTACGTGACGAAGCTTGAGGAGGTGATTGACCGCAAGGTCAACTTCGTCATCTGCAACTCCTCACTGCCAAGGAGAGTTCAGCGCAATTACCTGCGGCAGGGTTACTCCCCGGTCAAGGACGGCCTCGCTCATAACCCCGGCGACCGGCAGGTCATATCTGCCAATCTCGTCGCGTCCGATTCGGCGCTGTCCCGCCATGATCCCACCCGAATCGCCGGACTCATCGCAACTATCGCAAACGGCTGATCTTTATGATCCGTCGTTTTTTTATTCGGATATGTTAGAATAGTAGAGGAGTGATATTTATGAAAATAATAAAAGTAAAGAATTATAATGAGCTGTCAGCGCTAGCCGCGAAAGCTGTGATTGAACAAATTCGAAACAGACCAAGTTCTGTTTTGGGGTTGGCGACTGGGGAGACGCAAGAAGGGTTGTATAAAAATTTGGTACGAGATTTTCAGTCTAAAAGAGTAGATTTTTCCCGCGTGACTATTTTTAATCTAGACGAGTACTGGAAGATTGCCCCTCAAAATCCGCAGTCATATCAGTACTATATGCGGAAACATTTAATCGATTATATAAATCTTAACCCGAAAAATTTTTACATTTTAAACGGGTTGGCGGATGACGCAGAGGCGGAGTGTAAAAATTATGAACTAAAAATATCCGGTTGTGGAGGGATTGATTTGCAGATTTTGGGGATCGGGGCCAATGGCCATTTAGCTTTTAACGAGCCTGGCACGGAAAAGGATTCTAAAACTCGCAAGGTCAAACTGGAAGAATTGACGAGAAAAGATAATTCTCGATTTTTTCAAAATATTGATGAGGTTCCGAAGTACGCATTGACGATGGGGATTGGTACTATTCTGTCAGCAAAAAAGATTTTACTATTAGCCGGAGCGAAAAAGAAAGAAATAGTAGAGAAGAGTATTTTGGGGCCAGTGACTCCTAAAGTTCCATCCAGCTATCTTCAGAAACATTCAGACGTCTCAATAATTTATGTTTTATGATTCTGGTGTATACCATTTACTTTCGATTTTCACCCCGACGCTTCGCTCGGGACAAGTTTTTCAAAGCTGTTTTTTGAGTTATTTATATTTATTTTCGTAGTATGAGGATAATAGCGGATTTCCATTTTCATTCCCGATTTTCTCGAGCTTGCTCGAAGGATTTAACTATTTTAAATTTGGAAAAAACAGCCGCGTTCAAGGGAGTGCATATTTTGGGCACCGGTGATTTTACGCATCCGCAATGGTTTGCGGAGATCAAGGAAATGTTGGAGCCGGCAGAGTCGGGGTTGTATAGAGTTAAGAGGTTAAAGACTCTCACCACCTCATCCCACCCTTCAAGTGAGTCTCCTCCACTCGGGCAGGAGGGGAGTTTGGTGCGGTTTGTTTTGTCTGGTGAAATTTCCAGTATCTATAAGCAAGGCGGGAAGACCCGGCGAGTGCATACAGTGTTTGTGATGCCTTCTATCGAGTCAGCGGGAAAGTTTCGGGAAGCGCTGATAAAACGCAAGGCCAATCTTTCTTCCGACGGCCGGCCGATTGTGGGAATTTCCGCAGAGGATTTAGCTAAAATTGCTTTTGATATCGATGAAAAAACCATGGTAATCCCAGCGCATATTTGGACCCCATGGTTTGCCATGTTTGGCAGTATGTCCGGATTTGATTCGGTTGAAGAATGTTTCGGTTCGGTTGCCGACAAAATTTTCGCAATTGAAATGGGTATGTCGTCAGACGCGGCGATGAATTGGCGCGTAAAAAATCTTGATCGCATGAGCCTACTTGCTTCATCGGACGCGCACTCCTTGAGAAGGATTGCCAGGGAAGGAGATGTGTTTAAGCTACCTTCTTGTGGAGAACTATCTTATGATTGGGTGTATAATGTAATAAAGAAAAAAGATCCGAAAAGTTTTCTTTTTACAATAAAATATTTTCCGCAGGAAGGTCGCTATCATTACGACGGCCACGACAAGTGTAATTTTTCCTGCAAGCCTCAAGAAACCAAAAAGTTAAAAG
Source organism: Candidatus Doudnabacteria bacterium CG10_big_fil_rev_8_21_14_0_10_41_10 (assembly GCA_002773695.1). Classification (GTDB taxonomy): domain Bacteria; phylum Patescibacteriota; class Doudnabacteria; order UBA920; family 2-01-FULL-50-11; genus 1-14-0-10-41-10. The sequence continues at coordinate 12,686 of PFAJ01000048.1, forward strand.
ACGTTTGTCCGAAATGTGGTCGCGGTTTAACCGTTGGGGTGCTGTCGCGGGCGGAGGAACTCGCTGACCGGCCGGAAGGTTATGAGCCGAACAACGCGATCCCTACGCGGCATTTGGTACCACTGGAAGAAGTAATTGCTAATGCTTTAGGCAAAGGAGTGCAGACCAAGACCGTAGTTTCTGCCTATGAAGATTTGGTAACGAAAGCGGGCGGGGAGTATCAGGCCATGCTGGATTTATCATACGATGAGCTTGGGAAACTCACCCAATCTATAATTGTTGAAGGCATAAAAAGAAATCGTGAAGAAAATTTACATATCGAACCCGGCTTCGACGGCCGTTATGGGAAGATAGAGATTTTTACGGATGAGGAACGAAAGGTATATTTAGGGAAAAAAAATCAAGCGTTGTTTTAGAAATCCTCCCCTCCGACTTTGGAGAGGGGATAGAGGAGAGTCAAGGGACATGGCGTGCAATAAATCAAGTTTTTTTAAAAAGCTAAATTCGTAGCCCCTCCCGCCTTTCGGGTACCCTTCCCGTGATCGGGGAGGGTAAAAGTTTTACCCCTCTCCCACTTGGGAGAGGGCAGGGGAGAGGCAAGGAGCCTGAAAGCAAGCATGGGCAAAGTACATTTTACAACCGTTTTAAGAAAGAATCAATCTCCTTGGGAGGCAAAACTTTGGAATGTAATTAGGGCAAAGCGATTAGGGAAAATTAAATTTCGTAGACAGGTTAAGATTGATAATTTCATAGTAGATTTTTTATGCCCGAGTAGAAAATTGATTATTGAATTGGATGGCGAGCATCATAATTGGGATAAATTTAAAAAGAAAGATTTGCTAAGGCAGAAAAAACTGGAGGAGAAGGGTTATAGGGTTTTAAGATTTTGGAACAATGATATTGATAGGAATTTGGAAGGAGTAGTTACAGAGATTAATAAATATTTGTAGTCAGTAGCCTCTCCTGCTCCGCCTTTGGCGGAGTATCCTCCCCGTGATCGGGGAGGATGATAATGAATAAACTCTTATGAAAAAGACTAAAATCGTTTGTACAATCGGGCCGGCATCGGATAGCTACGAAGTTTTGCTGAATATGGCCCGGGCGGGGATGGACGTAGTGCGACTAAACCTTTCGCATGGTGATTATTCGTCACATAAAAAAATTATTGGTCATGTACGAAAAATCGGCAAAGAACTCAATCGTCCGATTGGTATCATGCTTGACTTGCAGGGGCCAAAAATTCGTATCGGCGAATTAGCAAAACCGATTGTATTAAAAAAAGGTACCGCTGTGATTTTAACTCATAAAGTAAATGAGGTTGGACATACTGATCATCAGGTTTTGCCGATACAAGTTGATTTGCGTTCTTCGTTAAAACCCGAAGATCTGATATTAATCGATGATGGAAAAATTCATTTGAAGGTTTTACGCGTTAAAGGGTTGCGCGTATGGGCTCGCGTGGAATCTGGTGGGGTACTTAGTACCCATAAAGGGATCAATCTTCCGAATTCAGTGGTCAAGATTCCTTTGGTTTCAAAGAAGGATGAAGAGGATTTGAAATTTGGTTTGGAAAATGACGTGGACTTTGTGGCGTTGTCTTTTGTCCAGCATCCGCGTGATTTATTGCACCTGCAAAAACTGGTCAAAAAGCACAATCGAAAAAATAATACCGATCCTTGGATTATCTCTAAAATAGAAAAAGCAAGCGCGGTAAAAGAGTTTGAAAAAATTCTGCAGTTTTCCGGCGGTGCCATGGTGGCGCGCGGCGATCTGGGAGTTGAAATTCCTGCACAAGAAGTGCCGATCGTCCAAAAAGAAATTATCGAGCTTTGCCTGCGCAACTCCAAACCCTCGGTGGTGGCGACCCAGATGTTGGATTCAATGGTAAAAAGTCCGACTCCGACACGCGCGGAGGTGACCGATGTTGCCAATGCCGTAACCGACCACGCTGACGCGGTGATGCTTTCCCAGGAGACGGCGGTGGGGGAATATCCGGTGAAAGCGGTTGAACTGATGTCAAAGATTATTTCAGAAACAGAGGCATCTATTTATGATGATTTACCCCATGATTATTTGAAAGATGAAAAAAATTCGCGAGCTTTGGCGGTTGCCGATTCGGCGCATGAACTTTCCAAAAATACCGGCGCCAAAGCGATCGTCGGTGCCACAGTTTCCGGGTTTACCGCGCGGATGATTTCCCATCAGCGTCCGCAAAATGCCGAGATTATTATGATGACGCAGGATGAAAAAGTTTATCGGCAGATGTCTCTGCTTTGGGGAGTCCGAGCTTTCATGATTTCGCGATGCCGCACTTTGGAAGAAATTATTCAAAAGTCAGTTACCTTGGCCAAGCGAAGAAAATTGGTAAAAAAAGGCGATAAGATCGTTATCGTTACCGGCCAGCCGGTCGGGCAGAGGGAAAATATGAATTTGGTGGAAGTTCAGACAGTTTGATTTGGATTTTGAGTACTGATTTCGGGGTGTTTGACTTGGAAATAGATTTATGCAATTATATGTAGTTCCAAGGGGGGAACGAAATGCCACAAAGAAATACCGCTGTCGATGCAAACGTAATCCCTCTGCCAGTCGTGAGATCGATTCCTCATCCGGAGCGATCAGGCTACCATATAGAGTTTGAGGACGTGACCGAACGCGTTCTTTACCTGTTAACGATGAGGCTGCTTCCCTTGCTCCACATGTTCCCGCACAAAGGGGAGGCGAAGTCGGAAAGAGGCATACGAGCTTCGATCCATGGGATGGATGAACAATTTGTTCTTCTTTCACCCGCGACACAAGTTTGCGAGTTTTTTATTCTCCCCCACCTCTGCCTACCGGCAGGCAGACTTCACACCCCTTTATCTATTTTCCCAACAGTTCTATCTGACATATCTGACTTTGATTATTGTTGCGTTTATAATGTAATTTTTTTGATGGTTTTTATCCCGCTGTCTCGTTAAATATATTTTTAATGAGGATTAGGCGGTAAAATACCAAAAAAATTTGACTTAAGCCATTTTTTGTGATATACTATAGTTAAGTTTGGAAACAATTTAGAAACAAAAATTAATTAAAATTTAAAAAAGATGCGTAATAATATGGGTAAACCACGTTTTACCGGGATTTATGTTATATTTTTTATTGTTTCATTAACACTCCAGTTATTGGCGGGAGTTTTGTTGGTCGGTCCGGATAAAGCGGATGCCGCCGGCAACCAATGGTACGTATCTCCGACAGGCAGTTCTTCCGGCAATGGGTCTCAAAGTAGCCCGTGGGATTTACAAACCGCGCTTAACCACCCTTCTCAAGTCCAACCCGGCGACACTATTTGGCTTTTGGCCGGTTCTTATGTTACTCCCGGTTGGACGTTTAATTCTAAACTAAAAGGCACGGCTCAAAATCCAATTAAAGTCCGCGGCGAAACAGGAAAACGGGTAACGATTGACGGTTCCATTAATGCTAAATCTTCCTATACTTGGTATATGGATTTTGAAATTTGGCAATCCAAATCCAGGGGCGCTGTTAGTGATACGGAATGTATTACTACAAATCCGGCTGTAAATTACGACCCGAATAATCCCGTTTTTGGAGATAAATTTATCCATTTGGTGCTTCACGATTGTTCAGCCAACGGTATCGGCGGTTGGCGTGGCGCTGAAGGCAATGAATTTTATGGTAACTTGATTTATTTTATGGGTGACTGGCATTCCACGGAACATCGCGGTATCTATCATGGTATTTACGGTCAGAATGTTGCCAAGACCGGAGCGTATAAGGAAATGACTGACAATATTATTTGGGGCGGTTGGAACGAAGGTATTCAAACTTACAGTAGCGGCAATCCGGACACCGGCATTTCCAATTACCGCGTTACCGGTAACACAATCTTTTTGAGCGGTATTTTGTGGGGAAACTTAACTGACGATATTTTCGTGGCTAGCGGACGTGGCGTGAAGAATTACTATATTGAAGAAAATATGACATACGGCGGGCGTGGTAGCAGAGTCAGTATTTATAATGGCGTGGAAACGGGAAAAAATATAGTCATTCGCAATAACTATATGCAAGCGGAAATTACCGCTTTGCAACTTGCCAACACTGACGGCGGCGACGTTTCCGGCAATGTCTTTATATCAAAAAGCCCGTGGGTAAAAATGATTGGCAATACGACGGATACTTATGATTTTCAAATCAACAACCGCAACGTAACCATGTCCAATAACAAATTTTATGGACCTGGTGGATTTAGCAACGGCACGGGGAATAGTGGCGATTTTGAGACCGGCTGGAAGCCGTATTATAACGATACTACCAGTCAGAGCTTTTCCGGCTATCCGACTGGCGTAAAAACTTTTGTGCGCCCTTCCAAATATGAAGCCGGTCGCGCGAATGTAACTATATATAATTGGGACAAGCAAAACAGCGTCAACGTGGACCTTTCCTCCGTATTAAAGTCGGGCGACAAGTACGAAGTGCGTGATTCGCAAAATTACTTTGGTCAACCCGTTTTAAGCGGTACTTATAATGGTGGGAGCATCTCTTTTCCTATGAATTTAACAGCCATTGCCTCTCCGATCGGCTCTCGCCAGCCCGCGCACACCTCATCTGAATTTAATAGCTTTATAGTCAGGCTTGCCGGCGGCGGCGGAGCGACATTGCCGCCTCCAACCACCGTTGATACCGTTCCTCCTGCGGTTTTCGCCGGTTTGCCGTCCGGTAAAATAAATTCCGGTTCGTCTTCAGTCACACTTTCGGTTTCTACAAACGAAACGGCAACCTGTAAGTATTCAACTTCCGCCGGGGTAGCCTTTGATTCTATGCCCGGAACTTTTGCTACCACCGGCAGTATCAGTCATTTTACATCGGTTTCAGGTCTAAGTGACGGCACCGCCTATGCCTACTACGTGCGTTGCAGAGATTTAGCCGGCAATACTAATGTCAGTGATTACAGTATTAATTTCGCTGTTTCCGCTCCTTCCACACCGCCTCCTCCTCCCGCTAACGCGGCGTACCAGTATTATGAAGCTGAAAGCGGGAGCCTAATTTCTCCAATGGCCGCGGGCAATGACGCGGGCGCTTCCGAAGGAAAGTACATTACATCCTCTGTTGCCGATTCCGGCACCGCCAGTTATGGTTTTAGCGCGCCTGCCGCCGGTTCTTATGTAGTTTGGATGAGGCTACTCGCTCCAAGCATCAGCCAGGATTCTATATATGTTTCCATGGACGGAATTTCAGAAGACGTGTTTGATATGGCCGAAAATAAATGGTCGCCAAATTGGCAGTGGGTGAAAGTTAACGGCCGCGCGGGAACCGGTAATCCTTTAACTTTAAATCCTAAGTTATTTAGCCTTACCGCGGGTTCGCATACTTTGAAAATTCGCGGCAGAGAAGTCGGTTCTAAAATAGATAAGATATTAGTTACTAACGACCAGGGTTTTGTTCCAACCGACGGTTCAAGCCAGCCGACCACTCCTCCTACTCCGGGTGACACGCAATCGCCAAGTGCTGCCTTGCAGCAGCCGACAGCCGGCCAAATTGTATCCGGAACTATAGATTTGAAAGCTACGGCAACCGATAACGAAAAAGTAATTTCTCTTTACTTTTTAATTGATGGTATAAAATTCGGCAGTAATTATCGCTTGCCGCTTCCGGGTAATAGTTATATGGAATCCTTTGATTCCCATCTTGTAGCCGACGGCGCACATACTGTCGCGGTTCGGGCGGAGGATGAAGCTGGTAATGTAACCGCTACTTCCCCGATTAGTTTTACGGTAAAAAATTCCACAACCACACCGCCTCCGACCAACCAAAAACCAACCGGTTCTTTAGACGGGGTAAAAACCGAAGGAATTATTTACGGCTGGGCTAAAGACGCGGACAACAACTCCTTGCCG
>PFAJ01000038.1 GCA_002773695.1 Candidatus Doudnabacteria bacterium CG10_big_fil_rev_8_21_14_0_10_41_10
TTACCAGTGACAAATGGAGGTACAGGTGCTAATACAGTCGCCGGAGCAAGAACCAATTTAGGTCTCGGAACAAGTGATACCGTTTCATTCGGGAGTTTAGGAGTTGGGACGACGAATCCACAAAATTCATTGGCTATTGAATATAACGCTCCGAGTAGTGCTGGTATGAGCATTAAGAATCTCGACCCGGTGAGCAGCATTAGCGGTATAGAGTTTTTAAATGAAGATGGTATTTCTCGATTACAGATTGGTTACAATAATTTTCGTAATGAAAGTTTTGTGTGGAGCGGTTATTCTGATCCAATAAAATTTGGAACAAGTAACCAGGAGCGCATGCGGATTAGTCCTACCGGAGATGTTGGTATCGGGACGACAACACCTAATGCAAAATTTCAAGTAGTAGGAAATATCGTCGGTTCTACATTATCTGACGGGACAGTTAGTATTACCGGCGGTACTATAACTGGAGCCGGAGATATAACAGCAGGTGGGGTAATAACGGGAACGGGTTCGGGGTTGACAGGGCTTAATGCGAGTAATCTTTCTTCCGGAACCGTCCCTACAGCTCGCATTGCAGGTTCATATACAGGTATTACAGGAGTAGGAACCGTTACGGCAGGAACGTGGCAGGGGAGTGCAATTAGCTCTACATATCTTGATACGAACGTGATTTTATCATCCGAAATTGATACGTCTGCAGAACTGGAATCTCTGATCAGCGGTGAAACCGGTTCGGGAGCTCTTGTCTTTGGCACAGCTCCTGTACTTGCGTCGCCGACTTTCTCAGGAAACGTATATTTTCCAGGTTCAGGAATTTGGAATTCGACGGGCAATGTGGGTATCGGGACTACCAACCCGGGTGCGACTTTTGATGTTCAGGGAGCGGCACAGTTCGGTAGCGGAAATGTCGATTTGATAAACTCAACAGGGAAAATAGCAGCAATAAATACTACCTATTTTGCAAGTGTCGATGGATCTGCATTAACTAATCTCAATGCCTCTAATTTATCTTCCGGCACGGTAGCCTCAGCACGCATTTCAGGGTCATATACCGGTATTACCGGTACAGGAGCATTAGCTGCCGGTTCAATATCATCAGGTTTCGGGAATATCAACATTGGCACATCAATATTTACCGGTAATGGGTCGGGATTAACTACGTTAAACGCCTCAAACTTAAGTAGCGGAACTGTCGCTGACGCTCGTATTACCGGTTCGTATACCGGGCTTACCAATTTGACAGGCTCAGGGACATCTACATTTGGTAGTTTTATCCTTAGTTCAGATGGAACTGCTGCTTCGCCGGCAATCAGATGGTCTGCTGATGCTGACACGGGAATTTATCGGACAGCATGGGGTAATGTAGGGTTTTCAGCAGGAAACTACACGAGAATGTATGTTTCTTCTATCGGATATGTTGCGATGGGAGATCTTGAAAGCTTTCTATTTACTCCAAATGTAGGTAACAAACTATATGTCGGGGGAGCATCTTCATCCTTAGCGGCAAGTGAAAGGATGGTAGACTTTGAATACACAAATACAATGAATGATGATGGGCCATTTTTTCAATATGGATTTCAGGTTGAAGCATCTAATAGCGGATCAGATGCTGCCGGTACATATTTTTACGCTATTCATGGGAAAGGGTCAAATTTACAAACTAATACTGCTGGTGGTGCGATACATGAGTCATATGGGGTTTATGGTGAAGCGGTTGGGAATACAAACGGATCAAGCTATGCACGAGGAATATGGTGTTCCTCAACCGGAGCAGATAACAATCAATGCGGAGGAAATCAGGCGTGGACAAATACATCTGATGCCAGGGTTAAAACTAATGTAACTCGGATTGATGGAGCACTTGATATCTTAAATTCCTTACGCGGTGTTCGTTTCCAACGTACGGATGATGGTTCAGATAAGGTTCATGTTGGATTCCTTGCCCAAGAGGTATTTCCTTATGTTCCTGAGATTGTTTACTATGACGAAGCTGCTGATTTATATTCCATGGGTTATGCAGAATTAACTGCCGTTATCGTGAACGCAGTACAAGAGCAAAATCAGATTGTTCTGCAGAATAAGGAAAATATTGCCTCTGCCAATATTCAGATTGATAGTACTGGTGAAGTGCTTGATGTTGTACAAGTTCAGAATCAACAGCTTGTTAACTCTCAGAATAATCTCCTTAATCAAATTAATCTCGCTAATAACATTCAAGATCAACAAAATGCATCAACAAGTGCAACTTTACAGACAATCGATAATAGGCTCAGTGCAATTGAAGATATGAAAAATGATACTGATGCCGTTATTGCAGGTTTGCAGGATAGAATATCTCAGCTGGAATCATTATTTGCTGCACAGACAGCAACGGAAGTAGCTAATTTAGAACCCAATACCGATGTACTTGGAGTTAGCGATCAATTAGATCTGGGAGCCCTGACAGTGACAGGTGAAACAAATCTCAATAATCTTGGAGTTACGGGAGATATCACAGCAGGGTTATTGAGTATTAAAGGTTTTGATGACGAATTAGCTACTCCGTCAGCAAGCATTTCCACGATAAGCGGACCTTTGAAAATCCAGGATCAGGCTGCGGGAGATCTCGAAATCATGGGAGGGAAAGTTCTTATTAATACCGATGGAAATATTGTAGTTCAAGGCTCAATAACAGTAAATAAACTTAATGTTGATGAATCAAATGAGTCTACAAAAAGTATTGGCCAGGCCATAATTCCGGCAGGAGAAGATACGGCAATTATCGATACGAATTCTGTTACAGATAATTCCAAGATATTTCTTACAGTGCAAAATCTCCTTGTTCCGGTAACCATAATTGAAAAAATACCTGGTGAATCTTTCACCATCAAAATCGGATCAAAAGAAGAAGTCGATGTAAAAGTGGATTGGCTAGTCGTTAATTAACAAATAAATCTTTCATAGTTATAATTATAAAATCCTTCATAGAGCCTCAAATATATTTTTTTGGGTTTATATCTAATAACCAAGAGCAGTTGTCTGAGAATATCTCCCAATACATAACTTCACATACATGATTCCTAGTAAAAGTATTGAAAGTTAAGGAATAGCTGTCATACTAATAATGTATTAACAAAGTAAATAATTTGGATTAGTCGGATGAAGAATCTTGTCTTATCACTCTTTGCATTTCTTAAACCAGCTACTATCTTTTTTCTTGTCTTTTTTTTACTTGGAATCGGGACAATAAATCTTAAAAGGTACGGAACCTTTCTTGAATCAATTCAGGCATCTGAAAGACTATCAACAGAACAATATGAGGATGTTTTAGCAGAGGCTGACAGCATCGAAGACTTGCTTATCACCTTCAATTACGAAACCGTTTTTGCGCAGCCTGTTGAGTTTTTGCAGGATGTCACCGCTCCAAATGTACTGTATTCACTTAGTGGAGGAGACGGGATATCTTTAAGTGGAGATGCACAAAACCCTACGATATCCAACACGGGAGTATTGTCAGTAAATGGAGTAAAAGGAGCGGTAACTTTTAAAGCAGGTGAGAATGTCACATTGGTTGAGGAGAACGGAGTTTTTACCATAAAAAGCACAGATACGAACACGGATACAGATACAAAATTATCAGAATCAGAGGTAGAAGCCTTTGTATTTGACGGAGAAAATACCGGAGAGTTTACAGATTTACAGATCGGAGACATTCTTCTTAGTGATGCCGGGACATCCACTACAACAAGCGGTTCAAGTCTTGTGGGAGTATATCAGGGGAATCTCACAACAGTATCCGGTACAAACGTACAGGAAGTAATTGACAATATTGATTCAACTTTATCCACCTTAAGCACATCCAGTCATGCTGCAGTAACGTTTGCAGGGAGTCTTGATTATCTCACATTGACTGGGCAGGAAATTACACTCAATCAAATAGATCTTACAACTGATGTTACAGGGAATTTACCAGTGACAAATGGAGGTACAGGTGCTAAT
>PFAJ01000007.1 GCA_002773695.1 Candidatus Doudnabacteria bacterium CG10_big_fil_rev_8_21_14_0_10_41_10
GCGATTGATTACATGGTAAATTGTATTTCCAGTATCAACTCGATTTACTCTTACCATAACTGGATTATATCACAAAATAGCTCCTGACCCTATTTTCCTCTCTATTTTCCTCTACGCATACAAGGGGTCTGTTGATGGGGTGCACACCAGGTCTTGAACGAATCAGATGGGATGTTTCAAGGGGCTTTGCCTGTCCGTCCGAAGTCTTGACGAAGGAGGAGAGGCCTTTGAAACGGGACAATCTGACGCTTCCCGGTCGGGGCCTATTAAGGGGCTACGATGTCATCACCCTCCTTATAGCTTTTATACTCGTCTGGGATATTTTCATCTGTAACCTCTTTCCAATCGACCGGCACATGATCCTTCGCGGGTCGATATCCCAACTCAATATACGTTCCCCAATTTTTTATCCAGTGTTTCTTTTTAGAATCCAAGTCATAAATATATATCTTTCCGTTATTTTCACCAAATCTAAATAACTTGAAAATTCCTAAATCAGAATCCTTTCTTTTTATTTTTTCTCTTGGATAAGTATCCTTTATGATTTTAAATTTCCTTAACTCTCTATTCTTTTTAACCCACTCCCAAAACGCTACACCGCCACCCAGTCCAGCTAAGAGAGCGCCGATTCCAACGGCAATGTTATTAAATATTTCAGAAAAGAGTTTCCCGATCATTATAGAAAAAAATATGACGGCACCAACAAATACAAAAATAAAAATACTTAACAGGTTTTTGCTCATAATAATTGGCCCTTCCCGGTCGGGGTACATACAATTATTAACAAAAGTTGTGGTTCAACTAGGCTCTTTTAATAAACCCAACGCTATCAATTCTTTAATATCTTTTTTCATTTTCTTTTTATATCCATATATAGATGTAGATGCTCCTCATTTTAAGCAAGGTTATCACTCTAACCCTTCTTTATGTAAACAGTGTTGATACAGCAGATCAATTTCTGAAAAGTTTAAAAGTTTTTCAGATGCCTGACTATAGCACTCTTTTCTTATCTGCATTGGGCGATAATCATTCCAATAGAAAAAAAGGCGGGTATTGCAAGTCCGGCCACCGCAATAATTGTTCCAATCAGAAGGCCTTTCTTCACTTCTTTGAAATCCTTATTGTATAAACGATGAATTGTTGAAGGCATATCTATACTTTACTTTACGGGTGGATGACGGGATTTGAACCCGCGACATCCGCTGCCACAGAGCGGCGCTCTACCAGCTGAGCTACATCCACCATAAATCTATTTAAAAAAACTCTTGCACAGATTTTGTGAAGAGCCAATGAAAATGTTTGCTGTGTCAAACATTTATGTAACAATCAAAGTATAGCTAAATATAAGGAAAAGTCAACCCCTACTGACAAAGAACCAAAATAATATCGTCGTCATTATAAACATTTAAACCAGTGGCATCCGGACCATAGGACACAACCGCCCGAACCTTAGTGCCAGAGGTTATCCCCTCACACCCGTCAATTTCTTCGTAGCAAGTATAATCGGAATCAAACAGATAATCAGACCCCCACGGATCAGGGGGCACAATCCCAATATACGGTCCGTCCCAGTTTGAATACGACCCATCTTCACAAGAGATCCCCGCGGCACAATCATTTATATAAACCTCGTTGTTTGCAAAGTTCTGCACGCAAGGATAATCGGTAACCATGTTTGGGTAAAAACCGGTATCATCAAAAAGAAATTCCATCGCCAAATTGATTTGATTCAAATCAGATTTAACTCTCGCGACTTTCGCTTTCGCCCGTGCAGAGTTTACTGAAATACTCACAATCGAAGCAAGAACCCCGATGATAGCGATAACTACCAGCAATTCGATAAGCGTAAACCCAGCGATTTTTGTTTTTGATTTTGCCATTAGGCAGACAAAGCTATTAATACAACGACTAACAAAATCGTAAAACCCAATAACCAACCAACGGTGGACAAAAGTAACTTCAACGCGTCCTTTTTCTGTCCGTCAAGATACATTATTACAGGTTTCAAAAAAACCAACAATCCGACAATCGTTGCTGAAAGTACAAGCAACATCAAAAACAACATTGGGCCAAAATAGTTATCCATCTCTCCAAAAATACTTTCCGCATTTCCCATAACTAAAGTGACCAGTCCGACATAAATAAAAACTCCTAACGAGTGGATAAAACTATGTAAACAAAGTTTTGATATTTTCATGTAATTATTTGCTTAATTCTCTCACCTTTTATTGTATTTTAACAAACCAAAAAAAGCAATGAAAAATATTTTAAAACCGGTAACTGTCAATCGAATATAATTTCTGCTAAAATATCTACAAGGCATTAACTAGCTTTATAACTTGCCCTCGTAGTTCAATGGATAGAACTGCGGACTTCTAAGCCGCTAATGGGGGTTCGATTCCCTCCGAGGGCAAAGGTGAAATTAATTTATACTCAAACATATGATACTCACTTCGACGGAGACAATCTCGGGTAAAAATATCACTGCTACTTTTGGTCTTGTAAAGGGAAGTTCGGCGCGCGCCAGGCATGTGGGTCGCGATCTGCTGGCGGTCGCGAAAAACATTGTCGGCGGAGAAGTTTCGGAATACACCAAACTTATCGGCGAGTCGCGGGAGCAAGCTGTAGACCGGATGAAAGCCGAAGCGGAAAAACTCGGAGCCAACGCAATTATTGGAGTCCGGTTTACCTCGTCCACTATCTCTCAAGGTGTTTCAGAAATCCTTGCCTACGGGACAGCGGTTAAGACAGAGTAATGTAACGGAAGGCTTCAGCCTTCCATACGCCGATTAATCGGTATGCTACAAAGATGGAAGGCTTTCGTACCGCCATGATCACGATAAAATCCTATGCCACTTTTTGCAAAAATCATAATTGGAATAGAACTTCTAATCGCCGCTTATTTCGTGGTTGCTATTATAGTAAAATTAGTGCAACGAATCCGTGAGTATAAAAAAGATAAATACAAAAATATTAAATACTAAAAAACGTGAAAAAGCATCTCTGGATCATAATCATCGTGCTACTCGCCGTAGCAATCATCACAATATTTTTTGCAGATGATATAAAGATTTTGTTTTTGCCGGAAGGCGGCCCCAGCGAAAGACCGATAAAATAATTTTGTGGATAAAAAAATTTGACCGACTAACCTTTAAAGATTAAAATATCATTACCTTAAAAATTTATCTTAACAGTTCCCCAAAAAATCTCGGGGTCGGTTAGGGAAACCGGTGTAAATCCGGTGCTGTGCCGCAACTGTAATCCAGCCTTTTGTGAACAAAACGCTGGAAAGCCAGGGTACTAACCAACTGTTTTTTAATCATTCACATACTCTTCGAGCAAAGAGGTGGGAGTTTTGTTTTCTTAGAACCAAACTGCCCGCTTTTTACTTGTAAAGAGCGGGTTTTAAATTTATGAAAAAAACAATCGCGTTCTTCACCCTTTTCACCCTCTTCACCCCTTACTTCCATTTGTTCGGGGCTTTTAACGAGTCATCAGTCCAATCCTATTTGGAACAAAACGCCGAAAATCCTTGGAGCACCATGGCGCTTGCGGCGCTGGACGCAGATTCCATTCCAACCGCGTACTTAAAATCTGCAAACCCTACGACTGCCATTGCAGCCGCTGCGCCCTTGTTGGCAATCACGGCCATTGGCGGCGATCCACGAATTTTTGGGGATACTGATTTGGTTGCCAAACTGAAAAGTTTCTTCGACGGTGCGCAGATTGGCGACACTTCCACTTTAAATGACGATATATTCGGCATCCTGGCGCTTCGCTCTGCCGGAGTCGCCTCCTCTGACGATACGGTTTCGAAAACAAAAGACTTTTTACTCGCTAAGCAAAACACTGACGGCGGATGGGGTTTTGTTGCCGACTCTGCCTCCGACACCAACATGACCGCGGTCGGCATCCTGGCGCTTTTGCAAGCCGGTCTTCCGTCTTCCGGCTCTGCTGTACAAGAGGCTCTTTCCTATCTGCAAACCGCCCAAAATGAAGATGGTGGTTTCCCTTACGACCCACAAAGCTCATTCGGCGCCGATTCCGACTCTGCTTCCACCGCCTGGGTTGTCTGGGCGCTCAACGCTTTATCTATTAATCCCGCTTCCTGGACGAAATCGGCAGGCAATCCAATTTCGTATTTGGATTCTTTGCAAAATGAAACGGGATACGTCGGCTTTCAAAGCGCCGATGAACAGGCCACTTCTTTCTCCGTAGTCACCACGGCCTACGCCGTCATCGCGCTTTCCGGCAAAACCCTGCCGTTGCAGTTATCGCAGCCTGAACCAAATATTTTCCAGTTTAAAATTGAAGGATCCAGCGGAACTATTTGCGAAAATTCTATCGAGGCGGTCAATGCGTTTGATGTAGTTAAAAATTCCTCTGAAGAATGCGGATTTACCTATGTAATAGAAGAAACGGATTTTGGGCCGTACCTTTCGCAAATCAACGACGATCGAGCAGAGGGACTGACCGGATGGATGTATTTTGTAAATCTGTCCGCTCCGTCGGTGGGGGCTGCTGATTACACTTTGAGCCCGGGCGACCAAATTTTATGGAAGTTCGCCGAGTTTGGCTGGACGCCGGATAGCGTTTCGGTAAATTTGAATCTAATCTACGATTCCGGCTCTGTCGGTGGTATTGACAAGGGATCGGAAACCGATACCATTGCCTTTTCAGTAAGTCCAAACGATTTAGACTTTGGCGTGCTTACCGCGGGCTCAAAAGGACAAGGCACTGTTAATATTGCAAACACCGGCGGGGTAAACATTTATCTTGAAAGTATTGTTTCGGGAGACAAGATGTTTCGCGACCTGCTGAAAATAGAAGGGACTTATTGGCAACAGTTTGAAACCCAGCTTGCCTCATCCGCAAATCGCGATTATGATGTAACGATTGACATTCCGCAAAACTATGCGGCTTCCTCAGGCGTCAAACAAGGTCAGATAACTTTTTGGGCCACAGCGGAATAGCTTTTAACTTTTAAATCCCCCTCTCCCCACTTAGTGGGGAGAGGGCAGGGTAAGAGGTCTGATAAATGAAAAAAATTCTTCTAACAATTCTAATTTTTTTTCCGCTGACTGCGCATGTCGTAGGTATTCAGGTCTCCCCATCCAAGATCGATTTGGAGGGGGAAGTTGGAAAACCCTCTTCAGCAGAAATTACGGTAAGCAATCCTACCGCCGATATTCAGCTGTTTGAAGTGTATCCTGATGATTTGGAAAATATTTTCAGTGTCGAACCAAAAAGCTTTACTTTGGAAGCGGGTATAAAAAAAACCGTAAAGATAACCGCTACCTCGCAGACACCGGGAATAATGAAAACTAATCTTTCAATCGTAGGAAAGCCGCTGGCCGATTCACGCTTCAACGCCAACACCGGCGTCAAGCTTCCCGTCTCAATGCTATTTTTGCCGGCACAAAAATCCACGTTGCCGGTTCAGTTTATTGTCTATGCCGTGTTGACAATCGCCACTTTGGAGCTTATTTTGTATCTTCTCCGCAAACGCAAAAATCGAAAAAAACTTATCTAGAACAAAAACAGACAAAGGAGGCTAGATGAACAGAAGACAGTTGTTTTCTTTACTTGGTGTAGCCGGGCTTTTCGCTTTTGATTTTGAAGGCCAAACGCACTCGTCCAATAATGTTTCGGTTTCGGTCAACGGTTCTTCGGTGGAAGTGTTTTCCGACTCCTCCGATACGGACGGACTGCTGTTAAACGGATTCCCGGTTCGGGTTTCCTGGCAGTTTGGAGCAGACAACGCTTCCCTGCTTCCCAATATCTCCGAGGTGACTTTGCAAGTTTCAAACCCTTATCATCAGCGGTCGGTTGAATCGCTGCTTTGCGCCTGCGGATTTCGACTAGCATCCAAGGCCGACTTCCAGCACGTCATCTCTCCTGAAAGGCCGGCGCAACTCGTGGGCATTGGAAACCTAAGAAGCGAACAGATAACTTTCTGGACTAACATAAGGCCACAGAACTCCGTGTCTGAGCCGTACTCGATTTGTCCCGTTAGCCACGACGAGACATTGATTGTGCTCATACCATCGCCAACAATTGTCCCGATTGAAGCGTGAATTCAACGCTTTTTTTTATTTAGACTAATCGGTAATTCCAATATCATCAAGGAGGCGTCATGGATGCGGCACACGTTGCGGTATTCCAAAAACGCCGTTTAGAACTCATCGAAATCGCCAAACGAGTGACCCACCAGGAAGCAGTTCACTACGATGGTTTCCATACTGATTGCGCCATGCTCGACTGGAGCCCAACCCTCGGGTATAGAATATACTTGGCCGGCAAACACTATCCTATCAAGAGCGGCAAGCGAGAGTGCGCCGAACATCGCGCCATGAAAAGAGCGCAGGATTCGGATATGGAGATCAT
The DNA here is from genome assembly GCA_002773695.1 of Candidatus Doudnabacteria bacterium CG10_big_fil_rev_8_21_14_0_10_41_10. Taxonomy (GTDB): domain Bacteria; phylum Patescibacteriota; class Doudnabacteria; order UBA920; family 2-01-FULL-50-11; genus 1-14-0-10-41-10. The sequence continues at coordinate 6,388 of PFAJ01000007.1, forward strand.
TATCACCTTTGTCACCCACGGCCCGGTCCGCGCCGACGATTTTAGTAATATCTGGGGAAAAACCTGCATCCTTACGGGTTCTGCCGCTATACGATCTTCCATAATCTGCAAGATGGTGGCCCGATAACAAGAGAGACCGTTTATATCGGCGTTACTCTAGAGAGAGAAATCAAGGAAATCACTTACGGTAAAATCCTTGATCTGCATAGTATCCCAACAAAGCCGGAACTCAAGGAGAAACGTCGGAAAGACGGCACGCGTGATGGGAATGGCGATGATCTCATCTACCAGGAGTTGGAAACGCTCCATCACAGGATGCGGCGGGCGCAAGCTGACGCCGAGTATATGAAAGGGCGTCTCGACGAATAAGTTTCCAAAACCCGATGACACCTTACGCCCCGGGTTCTTTTTTAACCCAAAGCCAATTTCAATATCCTAAACTGCATATATTCTGCCCGTATAGCGATGGCTATATTGGCAGAATATCAAACTTTAAGGCATCGCAAATAATTTGAACAATCCGGGCTCTGAAAAATACCAAGAATTATTTCAGTTTGAAATATTTTTTTAAAATTTTCTCCCCTTCAATCACTCTCGCCTCAAAAATATACAACTCACCGGCCTTTAATCGATAATAATCGCGGAAAAATTCTACAATCTCCTTGCAAGGAAAAGGGTGCATGTAAATACTTTTTTGTATTGCGATAAAACCCAAAGTATTGAGTTTTCGACGAATAAAATCTCGCAGATATTTTGAAGATTCCGGAATATCAAACATTACCATCCGCCACATTCCGTCCCACCGCACTGGCCGGATTACTTTTAAATCTTTTAATTGATATTTTTTGAGCTGATTTTTTCCCTTCTTTGTTAAATAAAGTTTCCATCCGGATCCGTCTTTTACTAACTTAATCACCTTTCTTTTCTGTAAATCATTTAGTACTCTCTTTGCTCGCAGTCTACTTTCGCGCGCGGATTCCTCAACCCACTTAACTACGTGCGCTAGCCCTGGAAACACCATAACACTGGTAACTAGCGCCGCCAAGCCGATACTTTGTAGAATAACTTTTGCCGTTTCTTTGGATTTTTTATTATTTTTTTGTTTATTTATCATGCTAAATCCTTACCAACTCATTACGACTATCAATATAGCTATCGCTATATTGATAGTTTTTTATGATTTAAAAATAACATTTCAGAAAAGTCATGTAAATGCTATAATCTAATTGTATGGTCAAGCTAATATTTTTCTCAATCCTACTCACCCTTGTCTACTCTTGGGAAGAAACCAAGCGGACATTTTTGATTTTGTTTAGAGGATCTTTAAAAAAACATCCGGAAAAATATTTTGCCTATAAAATCGACCAAGTGGTCGGGACACTTATTATGCTGGCAACTGTTCCTCTTGGCCTGACATATTTACTGGCTACCAATGGAGAACTCTTGCCACGATTATTTTGGATTGTAATTATACTGTTTTCTATTTCAATTATTGCCGCTGGAGCCGGCGCTGTTGTTCGCTGGTCGCGCCAGGTAAAATATTCTGAAGGCGCGGAAAAAATAATCCCCACAACCTTTGCGGTTATGGCACTTTTCTCACCAATATTTCGCGGAGTTGGCGGGCTAAGTGGAATCCCCAGGACGTATCTTGCTAAATTTGCTTTTTATCTTGCGCTCCCACCACTGGTCGGCCTTTTAATAAAGTCGGCAAACAACCAACTAGTCACCTCCCAATCACTAATCCCTAACCTTGACGCGCTTACCGTGCTTTTAGTTGGCGCGCTAACTATCCGCGTAATTATTGAAATTTTAGAAAAAGCTTTTCGATTGTACAAACTTGAAACTTTTTTTTCATATTTCCGGGTATTTCTAGGAATCAGTCTTATCGCCCTGACTATCACTAGCCTTTAAAAAACCTTCCAAACAGAGTAACCCTCAGGCGATTTTTCGATGAGATCGAATACTCCCGAATCCGAAACTAAATCTGCAAAAATTCCAAAATCAGTATAATCGGTATCATTGTCAAGTTCATTTATCAAAATGTACTTTATTTTTGATTTTATAAATAACTCTTTTGTTTCTTGGGCGGTCATGGTTTTCTTGTAACTTCCAGTCAATTCATGAAAATCAAAATCTGAATACGTCACAACTTGATAATCTGTGAACCACATAAAATATCCGCGGTTTGAAAAAATTAAAATATAAAAATCCTTTCTATCCTCTTCCCCGACCCGCGCATCCAAAATACTTTTTACCCAAATACTATTTCCCCAAATATGCTTTACCGGAAATTCCAAATTTCCTTGATTGATATAATACGTCGCCCCTAGCAACCAAGAATTCACAAATAAAACAATCGCGATCATAACAATTGCGATCTTAGTCATATATAGCTTAAAAACTTTGACCAAACTGGCGGCAAAATAAACAAGGCCGCTTGCAATCGCCGGCCAAGTGTTGAGCCAGCTTTTGTTAGCGACAAATTTAATTTTTAAAACAAACAGCCCGTATAGATAAAGTAAAACTATTTTAACCTTTTCTCCATCTTTAATCCCGGCCGCGATAACACCCAGTCCCAATGCCCAAAATAACCGGTAGTCATGAAAAAAAATGGCCACTGTAAATAAGGGCGAAAACAAATTTTCAAATTTGGAAATAAAAAGACTGGTCGAGTCAACCGGGAAGACGGCAAACAACTGATAAAAAGCCAAAGCCACAAGCCCGCCTAGAGCAAGTCGTGATTTTATTTGTTGCAGGCCGAATAAAGCATAAATCAAAAATAAGCCGAAAAATAAATAATAGTACCTGACGCCCGAGGTGGAAGAAAATAAAAATAACTCCTTTGATAAAAAGAAAGCCGCAAATACTGCCAGAACCATCCAGGCACGCTTTTTAACCAACCCGTACACAGCCAAAAAAATATACGGAAATTCTTCTATTAAGGCAAAAATAATAAATTTTAATCGTGACAAAACTGTGGGATATGGCGTAAACAAATGATGGGCGTATTCAAAAAATTGTGAGTAAGATTCAGCGTACGGCCCGCCAAAGAAAGTATTCATTATTGGAAATACCGGGTTGCCATAAATCACATAATTTCTAATAAACCAGTAAAGTAAAGGGATAGAAAAAATTATGACGCTTTTGAAAAAAAATAGTTTGTTTTTGCTCTTGAAAAACAACGGGATCAGAAAAATCAGTAAGAATACGCCGTTAAATTTTGCCAAGGCGGCTAAAACCAAACTTAACAACGCAAAAACTAGATTTCGGCTTATGCGCTCCGCGCCAAAACGATCATAATAATAGAAAAAACATGTCGCGAAAAATAAAACCAGCGGATCCTGCATCAGGTTCCAACCACCAAAAGTCTGCAAACCCGCGTTTGTCAAAAATAACATCCCCAAAAAAATCCAATACTTTTTATCTATTTCCTTATACTTCCCCCATTCCAACAAAACCAAGAGTGTAGAAGCGGTAAAAAACAAAGGAACCCACAAATTTACAAAATCGTTAAAGGTCCCAAGCAGTACAAAGGTACCGGCAAACAGCAACGACTGAAGTGGCATTACTGAAAACCAGTTTAGATTCACAAAATCCGGAAAAGCGCCTGTTGAGGCGATCTCTTTTGCAAACGGAAGCCAGTGATAATAAACGTCACCGGAAAAAAATCCTCTTAAAAACATAAATCCCAGCGTCGCGACGGGAACTAAAATAAATAACCACCAATACTCAGGCTTGCTGATATCTTTTTTAGATAAAAGGAAAAAAACTATCACTACAGCGACCGTTAGAATTACGGTCAGTTTATTAAATAAACCCAATGCCCCAAAAAATAATAGTAGAAAAGACACTAAAAAGGAGGAAGTAATCACCACTTCCGTAAAAGTATATGTCTGACGTTTAAAAAAATTCCAAGAGCTCATATTTAATTCTTTGAAGCGACCACTAAATATAAACACACAAATCTCCCACTGCGATCAAAAAAATCCAGCAGGCTGAAAATCTGCGCCAGTAAATACAATAAATATAAAGGGACAGCCAAAATCCAAGTAATCACCGGGAGCTTTTTGTAGTAGCCAGAAAGTGCTTTAACCGCGCTGTGTAAAACCATTGCCGGCAGATTAAACATTCCTCCGATCGGTTTAATTTTTTTTATATCAAACTTATTTGCCATAAGCTCCCTGATTCCATATTCACTAAAACGATAACGATCGTGCGGAATATCGTGGAGTGGGTACATAAACGGAACAACTAAAACGAGAGTGCCAAATGATGCCAGTAAAGAATGCATTTGCGCGACCACATTTTTTGGATCGCGGAATTGATATAAAGAGTTTACACTGATAATTTTGTTAAATTTCCTTTCGCCAAAATATTGTTGCAACTTGTCGGCGTCTCCAACAACGTCGGTAATTTCTGATTTTAGAGCGTCAAAACAAGTAATCTTCCCCTTGATACAAGAGTGATACCGAGGCTTACTGCCACAACCCACGTCTAAGACTTCTTCGTTTTTATTTGAGAAAATTTTTTTTATCTCCTTATTAATCTGAGAAAAAAGGATGAAAAAATCAACTTTCATTATTTTAAATTATTTTTTGAAAACAAAGTAATAAGCCCGGCGATAAACGATTCACTAACAACAGCCCACAAACGTGTCGCAACCGCGATAACCGTCGCCACTTCCAAGCCGAAAACGCTTTGCAATAATAATACCATTATCCCCTCCCGGACACCTAACCCTCCTGGCGCTATTATAAAAATATATCCAGCAGTAACCGACGCCGCAAATACCGCGACAAACCAGGGAAGCATCCCATAATTTACTTGCAAAAACGAAGAGACAAAAAAGAAAAAACCAATACCGACTAAAATCCAATTTAAAGTCGAGCCGAAAAGAGTTATAAACAAAGGGCCTCTGCCGATTCTCTGATAATTTAACTCCCCAGAACTTTTAAAAAATTTCATCGCCTTATCAACAAAAAAGTAAAACCATTTAACCCTAAATAAAAATATTAAAATAACCAAACACATAGCCAATGCCGCCGCCCGTTGTGGAATGGTTGTAAAAATCCGCAGGCTTACGAAAAAAGCCAAGATAAGGCCGGAGAGGACGTAAACAATATTCTCAAGCGCGCTGACTGCTATAAACGACTCTTTGGAAACCCGTTTGTTTAAAAAGCGAAATCGTAATAAATACAACCATACTCCCCCAGGGATGTATTTCGCAAGTTGCGACAGCGAATAGACCCGTAACATATCTAAAAACGATAAATAGAAACCAAAATGCTTAAAAAAATATTTTAGTATAACAGCCGCTAAGACACTGTTAAAAAAAACAAAAATAACTGATAATATAAGATGGAAAATCTTGAAATCAAAATCATAGTCTGAAATCAACGAAAAATTCTCTCCGATCGAGCGAAATAAAAAATAAAAAATAACGATCGGTATCAAGTAGCCTACAGTTTTTTGCCAATTTACTTTTTTCATAACAACTTTTTTACCTATAACGATCCCTGCTTTAAAAAACTGTTTATTCCCTGTTTTCGGAATACTCCACGTCTGCTCGCCGACGCATTTAATCGAACTGTTTCCTTCGCGCTCCGATGGTTAGCGGGCACTCCGAGCCGGCATTCATTACGGGACTTGAAAGGTTGGGGTATTCTGCCGGAAATAATAAAATATTTGGCTACTTGCCAAAAATCCTTCTCGCCTGACTGGCTGTAATAAATTTAACATTCCCCATTTTTTTTGCCTGACCAATAACTCGATCCAAATTTTCAAGTGTGCGAGACTGCCCACCTTCCGCATCGGTCGCTTCTGAACTGTGAGTAAGGGATGTAAAAAATACCTGTCGTTTTTCCTCCGAAAATTTCCTGTAATATTTTTTGAACCCCAGATCAAACAAGTGTCCCAATACCGGATCCGCGCGAAAAATTTTGCCTCGGACAGAAAATGTCGAATTAGGAATTTCCGTTATCCCGGAATTCCCGCCAGTCACCGTTTGATAATCATCTTTATTTAACTCCCAAGGAGAGAGCCTTCTTGTTTTGCTCCAATCATAATACCGTTCTTTCCCTAGGTGTCCAGAGATGCCAGGGCAAGCGCTACTGTCTAGCAAAAATCCATTTTTTGCCAAAGCAGAAACTGCCTGCGAAGAAAGCCCCCAGTTTCCCCAACGGAAACTTGTAAGACTTTTTTCAATCTCCTTGCCGAGTTTTTGTCGAAAAACCTTTCGTGCGCCTGAAAGCATTTCGGATATCTCTTCTTCAGAATAATAATGTGAACTGGTTTTTGTGTAGTCTCTCCCGGTTTCATTTTTTAAAACATCGTCTTCCCGGGGATGCATGTGCAATCCGATCTCGTTTCCAAGTTTGTGAAGTTTATATAAAGTGCTGGTAGCCAAAACTGCTTTTTGGTTTTCGTAAAAACATTGCGGGGTTGTAAAAAATGTTGCCGGGACTTGATATTTTTGTAAAACCCGTAAAATATTTTCCAACCCATGGCTCACGCCAACAAATGCTTTCGAGTCTTCATTTATCCAAACGTTCCGACCGTTTTTTAAAACATACCCGGGCTCAACATCTACTGTAATCAAAAAATAAAAATTTCTATCTGTTTCTTTACCAAACTGAAAATTCTCTATAAAAACCTTGTTTGCAAAAAAAATTTTAAATATCCGTTCAGTTTTTTTTGAATGCAAAAATCTATAAATTGCCGATTTTATATATCTATTCATAAATTCCTGTTTACACAATACAACACTCCGCCCTTCTTTGATTTTCGAACACTTCTGACTTCAAAATCCTTCTCCAACAATTTAATTGCCGCTTGTGCGTTTTTTTCCGGAGAAATATTATGATACTCCAAAATCATACTGGCTACCGATGACCTAAAAAAATCGCGATCCGTTTCTATAATATCGTACTCCGATCCTTCGACATCCATTTTCAAAATATCTACTCTATCTAGCATATTTTCTCGACAAAATGTGCTCAGTTTGTGCGACTTTACTTTTGCATCGGTAGGGGTCTCTACAACAGAAACAGCACTTTGTTTAACATGGGTATTGAGGAAAACCTCTCCGTCTTTTCTGGTTATCGCTGCCTTCACCGGTTTAAAATTTTCTACTTTGTTAAGCGATAAATTTTTTATAAGTAATCTAAAATTTTGATCTTCCGGCTCAATAGAATATCCGCTATATTCTACACCTTTGTTTAGGGAGTCAAAATACACACTAAATGCTCCGATGTTTGCTCCCAAATCAAAGACAACTTGATTTTTAGAAGAAAACCTTAGGTATTCTTTAGGATACTCTGCCCCAGAAAAAAGCTCGACTACAATATTTATATCTGATGATTTCGAGCGGCAAATAAAACTTTGACCGGTTCGGATCCAATATTTTGTCACCACTGAAAACCCCAATTTATCAGACAAAACAGCTGGCCAATTATTGACAATTTTTATCACCGTAACAATTTTTTTAACTATTTGAAACATCTAAAAATTTCTTAACAATATTATTTATATCAAACTCTTTTTTCAATTCCTCTGACGCTTGATAATTATCTCCCTTTTTCTGCTCAATAAATTTTAACATTACATTTTTTAAGTCATCCGCGTCATTAGGCACTGCTACCAAACCCGTATTGTATTTGTGAGCAAGCAATCCCAAATCCCCGACATCGGTGACTATTGTCGGACAGTTTAGTTGCGCCGCTTCGGAAAATACCACAGGCAAGCTTTCTTTTCGAGATGGAACAACCAAGCAATCGCAAGCTTTGAGATAAGAAGCTACGCCCTCCGCATCTAAATAATTACCAAGTCTGACGTATTTTTCAAGTCCAAGATTTTGAATTTGCTGTTTTAACACCTTCTCCAACGGCCCTCCCCCGAAAAGATAGAGATAAGTATCTGGTTTGATTTTCCTCAACATATCAAACGCGGAAAGTAATATATCCGGCCCCTTATCAACATGAAAACGACTAATCATTAAAAAATTTGTTTTCTGTCGGTCAACTTTCGCCCCTTTTGTGTTTTGATCGAGTGCTCGAGTAGAGCGGAGTATAATAATTTCTCGATCGGTATAACTTCTTAACCTTTCTTTTATTGTTTGAGAATTGGCATAGATTTGCTGAGAATTTTTTAGTACAAAACGGAATACCTTTTCTCCAAAAGGATATTTTTTAACTTTCCAAACATCGGATCCCAAAGCCCAAACAGTATACGGTATCTTTAAAATTTTATATGCCGCCAGCGCAAAAATTCCCGAAGGAACTATCCAACAAGCAAGAATCAAATTGGGCTGAAAACTCGAAACTTTTTTCAATGTTGCAAAAATCCCTCCAACCATGACGCTTAAAAGTTTCAAAAAACCAAATGGATTTTTTGGATTGATGGAAACTAATTCTGTGGTATTACCCAAAGTTTTAAAAAAATAAACCGAAACTTTTGGGCTTTTTTCTTTTTCTCCCGACTTTTCAGGTGTCACCACCGCGACCTTTTGCCCAAAACCGGCTAGTGTTTCGGCAAAATTTTTAATAAAAACACCGGTATTTCGAGAATCCCGGTCGTTCGCTGGGTAAGAGCTGGTTATAATGCAATATTTCACAAATTCTTTAAAAACTAGGCCTGATCAATATTTTTAGCCTTCTCTCTGTACAAAAGTTCCTCAGAAACTTTGCGATTTATGTGTGATGCGTCTGCCAAAAAACCCATCATGACTATTTGGAAACCAACAATAGCCAAAACCGCTACAAGAATTAAAGACTGAATTTTTCCTTGACCACCCACTGTTATATAAAAATATAGAAAGCGAACACCCAAAATCGCGCCTGCTAAAATAAAGGTACTTCCCAAATAAAAAAATGCTTTCAATGGTTTGTATAAAATATATGTCCGGACAATCATCATAAAACTATTCTTGATGTGCTGGAATACGTTTGAAATCAGGCGAGACTTTCCTCCTGGTCGCTTCGTTTGTAAAAATTTGATATCGACTTCTCCAATTTTTATTCCTTTGCTGGCCGCGTCGATTATCGTTTCGTGCGTGTATGTAACCGTAGTAAAAACATTTAACCTCAACGCTGCTTCCCGAGAAAACGCACGGAACCCCGAAGACGCGTCGGTAACATCAGCACCGGAAAGTTTTCTTATCAGAAAGCTTCCCAAAATATTTCCATATTTTTTTACTGCGGACATAAAAATTAGCCCCCTCACCTGCCTGTCTCCAATAACTATTTCCGCTTTCTTTTCCAAAATCGGCTTCACCAAATTTCCAATCTCCGAAGAATCGTATTGCCCATCAGCATCAATATTTACAATCACATCGGCCCCAAGCTTTATCGCGGTCTGCAACCCTGTATTAAAAGTTGTTGCCAACCCTCGATTGATGTCATGCGAAATAACGTGGTTTGCGCCGGCGTCACGAGCAACCTGCACAGTACCATCTCTGGACCCGTCATCAATAACCAAAATCTCCAAGGTCTCAAACGGCAAAATTTTTCTTGGAATCTTTCGAATAACTTCTCCAATTGTCTCCCGCTCGTTGTAAGCGGGAATCATAACTATCAGTTTTTTATGCATGTTGATTGAATATCATTGTATAATAGTATTATAGCGTAAACAAACTACAATTAAAACATGAAAAAACTACTTGATAAACTTTATCTGATCGTCCTGTTTGGCGCTTTTTTTACGGGCGTTATAAATTTTCCTTATATTTTTAAATCAGACTATCCGGAAACCAATTTACCAAAAAATTTCGAGCTTTCTGCAAACACAATTTATATTCCCGCTCTTTCCCTTTCCGCCCCAACCGTTTTTCCCGGCGCGAACGACGAAAAAAAATTACAAATTGCGCTACAAAACGGTGTCGCCCACTACACCTCAACCGCTCTGCCAGGAACATACGGTAACTCGATGTTTGTCGGTCATTCGTCGGACTATGTTTGGGCAAAAGGCAACTATAAAACCATATTTTCAAACCTACCAGAATTATCTCTTGGAGAGATAATTTTTATATCAGACGATGAACAAACGTATAAATATTCAATTATCGAAACAAAAATCGTTGATAAAAACGACACAACAATTTTTGACCAAAAAAAATATGAACGTAGACTGCTCACTTTGCAAACCTCATATCCTTTAGGGACTGCTTTGAAGCGTTACGTAGTCGTTGCTGAAATGAAGTAGCTATCTCACCAACTCCGAAATAAAATTTGAAAATAAAACCTTGGGAGGGAGATTGGTTGATTTCAATTTTTTATCGATAACTAAAAGCTTTTTCATTATTTCTCGAAGCTCTTTTTCTGAAAAATAATTCAACAACCGCTCGTTCGCGCGGATCCGAAAAGGACTCCAACCAAGCCCTTGCAAAGAATTGCCGTTTTTTGCGTCATGTAGCTGCAAAAGCCCGCGAAACTGGGCAGCTAGTGCCCCTAAAATTACCAAAGCCTTGCCTTTGACGTCACCTTCTGTCATTCGTGTTGTATCAATCATCTGATCGAGTAGCGCTTGTGTCTTTTTTATATTTTTGGACCCCAGGGCTTCTGTAATTTGAAAAATATTCTCTGAAAACTTCGCGGACACCAGCATGGTCACATCTTTTTCCGTAATAACCGCGCCTTTTGCGTAAGTTGCCAACTTTTCTATTTCATTTGTCACTTGCCACAGGTTAAAAACCTGTTTTGCTTCATACCCAAAGGAAGTTTTTACTCGTTCTTGAAGATCTCTACCCAAAAGCCGCGCTAGTTTGTTCACGGCGTTTCGCTCCATGCTGGCGCCGTGTTTTTCTGAATAACTTTTTATAAAACCATCAAACGCAACCCCTCCTGGAATTTTAAAATCATACATCTTTGCCTGACCTTTTTTTTCTAGCTCAATAAGTTTTTTATACAGTTTCAAATTTTTCTTTACGGTTTTTTTCTCCCAAAAAATTAAAAATGTGTCTTCGGGAGTCTGTGGTAACAACTCTGCAACCCCTGCCAAAACATCAATTTTTTGCTGAAAAATATTTTTTACGATGATGAGTTGGGTTTGAGAAAAAAGTCCGGTACTCGCTATACTGTTTTTAATATTTTCAACCAAACCGTCGGCAAACTCGTCCGCATCAACAACTTTAATGCCAGACGAGGAATATTTTTTTGAAAAAGCATTTTTCCATTCTTTTACCTTAAGTGCGGCCGTATAGTCGTCCTCTCCTTGAAATAAAAAAATCCTCGGCTTGGATTTGGTTGTAGCTTTAGTTTTCGACATAAAATAATTAAAATAATGCCTTCTGTGACTTTGGCGTTTTTATTTTTTGGTTGATCATTTTCTGCAGGTCGGACTTTCTTATACGCCATTCTTTACCAATTTTAAATGCTGGTAATTTTCCTGTCTTGCACCACTCCCAGACTGTCTTATCAGCAACCCCAAAAAACTTGGCAATTTGCGGTACATGCAGGATTTTATCCTTGACTTCAATCATGTTGTTAAAATTAAGTCTTTATATTAATTTTAGCACTCCTGAATGCTTGTAGCAACTTAATTCAACAAGGGCGACCTGTACCAATAAAAGTCTTTTTTGGAGAAGATAATTTATTCAGGCTAATAAACTATCAAAAACGTCCTAGTATGACATTTCTATTTCCCTTTGGCCGGATCTTTCATTGTTTGAAAAATCCATGATTTTATAGTAAAATAGTATCTAGGTTTAATAATGCGCCCTTAGCTCAATTGGATAGAGTGTCTGGCTTCGGACCAGAAGGTTGAAGGTTCGAGTCCTTCAGGGCGCACCAAAACTAACTTTGTCGGAAATGACTGCTCCGCGCGGCGAGTACGCCGCGCTCCGCAGGGCAAAATCCGCTT